>DATLFM010000114.1 GCA_035541015.1 Candidatus Thermoplasmatota archaeon | reverse complement strand
CGATACCCTCATGGTGAAGGAAGTCACGCTCAAGGTGGCCGAGGCCGTCCAGGAGGACGTCGCCAAGGGACGCGTCCGCGTGGACGCCGCCACCCGCCTCGACCTCAACCTCACGGTCGGAGACGTCGTCGAGATCCTCGGAAAGAACACGACGACGGCCATCGTGTGGCGCGCCCACCCCGACGACGAGGGCAAGGGCATCATCCGCATGGACGGCCTCATCCGCGACAATGCGGGCGTCTCCATCGGGGACAAGGTGCGCGTCCGCAAGGCGGACGTCTCGCCGGCCACGCGCATCGTGCTCGCCCCCGTCATCGACGAGGGCCAGAAGCTCCAGTTCGGTTCCGGCATCGAGGGCGTTGTGAAGCGCGGCCTCTTCAAGCGGCCCGTGACGAAGGGCGACACGGTCATCGTGCCCGGCATCGCGCTCATCGGGCGCGCGCTTCCGTTCATTGTCGTGGACGTCTCGCCTGGCGGCATCGTGCAGATCACCGAGAACACGGAGGTGCACATCCGCGAGGAGGCCGTCTCCGAGACAGAGCTCCACGCGCCGAAGATCACGTACGAGGACGTCGGCGGGCTCCGGCAGGAGCTCACGAAGGTCCGCGAGATGATCGAGCTTCCGCTCAAGCACCCCGAGCTCTTCGACCGCCTGGGCATCGACCCGCCCAAGGGCGTGCTGCTGCACGGGCCCCCCGGGACGGGCAAGACGCTCATCGCCAAGGCCGTGGCCAACGAATCGGGCGCCTCCTTCTACTCGATCCAGGGCCCCGAGATCATGAGCAAGTTCTACGGCGAGTCCGAGGCGCGGCTTCGCGAGGTGTTCGAGGAGGCCGAGCAGAACGCGCCCGCCATCGTCTTCGTGGACGAGATCGACTCGATCGCAAGCAAGCGCGACGAGACGCAGGGCGAGGTGGAGCGCCGCGTGGTGGCGCAGCTTCTCACGCTCATGGACGGCCTGAAGGCCCGGGGCAAGGTCATCGTGATCGGCGCCACGAACCGCGTCGACTCGATCGATCCCGCGCTTCGCCGCCCCGGCCGCTTCGACCGCGAGATCGAGATCGGCGTGCCCGACCGCGAGGGGCGCAAGGAGATCCTCCAGATCCACGTCCGCTCGATGCCGCTTGCCGACGACTTCGACATCGACTACCTCGCCTCCAACAGCCACGGGTTCGTGGGTGCCGACCTTGCCGCGCTTGGCAAGGAAGGCGCCATGCGCGCGCTGCGGCGGTACCTTCCCGAGATCGACCTCGACAAGCCCATCCCCGTCGAGATGCTCGAGAAGATGGTCGTCACCATGGACGACTTCATGCAGGCCATCAAGGAGGTCGAGCCCTCGGCCCTCCGCGAGGTCCTGATCGAGGTCCCCCGCGTGTCGTGGGACGAGGTGGGCGGGCTCGAGAACCTCAAGCAGGAGCTGCGGGAGGCCGTCGAGTGGCCGCTCACGCACCCCGAGGCCTTCAAGCGCCTGGGCATCAAGCCGCCCCGCGGCATCCTCATCTTCGGCCCGCCGGGCACGGGAAAGACGCTCCTGGCCAAGGCCGTGGCCACCGAGAGCAAGGCCAACTTCATCTCGATCAAGGGCCCCGAGATCCTGAACAAGTGGGTCGGCGAGAGCGAGAAGGCGGTCCGCGAGATCTTCAAGAAGGCCAAGCAGGCGGCGCCCTCGATCGTCTTCCTCGACGAGCTCGACGCCATCGCGCCGCGCCGCGGCTCGGGCATCTCCGACAGCAACGTGACCGAGCGCCTCGTGAACCAGCTGCTCACGTCGATCGACGGCCTGGGCGGCCTCGACAACGTCGTCGTGATCGGCGCCACGAACCGCCCGGACATCATCGACCAGGCGCTGCTGCGCGCCGGACGCTTCGACCGTCTGCTGCAGGCCCCGCCGCCCGACCGCAAGGCGCGGCTGGAGATCCTCAAGATCCACACCAAGAACATGCCCCTCAAGAACGTGGACCTCGAGGCGATCGCGGACCGCACGAAGGGCTACGTGGGCGCCGACGTCATGTCGCTGTGCCGCGAGGCCGGCGTGCTGGCGTTGCGCGAGGACATCGCAGCCTCCGAGGTCGCCTCGCGCCACTTCGAGAAGGCGCTCGAGCTCATCCGCGCAAGCGTCGACGAGTCCACGGTGGGATACTACAAGCGGATCGCCGAGGAGCTCGAGGGCGGCATCTCCAAGCGCAAGCGCGACACGACGGTGGGCGCCGAGGTCATCTGAACGGGTCGGGATCATCCGAGCGCCGAGTAGCCGGCCTCGAAGTCCCGCTCCTCGAAGATCGTCACGAGCACCTGGAAGGCCTGGCGCACGGCGACGCCGGGCACCTGCGTCGGGCCGACGAAGACGACGTACTCGCGCGGCGCAAGCTCGCCGGCGGGAAGCGCGATCCGGATCGGGCTTGTGCCCTCGACCGCCGCCACATCCTCACCGCCGGAGCGTAGAACCACGCGCGCGCGGTCGTGCGCCGGCGCCGCGGGAGTCCAGGCCACCTCGACGAGGGCGTCCGTCGCATTGTCCGACACGTCGAACGCCGGCCACCCCGTCCCGGCGACGGCAGCGTACCGTCCGGCCGCGTTCACGACCGCCACCCACTCCACCGCGAACTCGGACGTTCGGACGCGGCCCGTCGCGCCGGCGGCGGCCGGGTCGTCGACGGAAGCCGCCGCGGCGGGCTCCACCGGTTCCAAGGGTTCGGCGGCCGGTTCGGGCATCAGGCATCCGGCCGGCAGGGCGGCAAGGGCAAGCACGAAGAGGAATCGCAAGGGGCCACGCTCCAGGTCTGCGCGTTTGCCCGTGGCCACAAGTACCTTATGGCCGAATCGCTGGGCGATCCTCGGACGCTTGCCCCGCGGAAACCTGCGAGCCGTAGCTTACGCCCACGACGGACAGCTGGAAGGGCGCGGAAATTCCCTCCATCTCCAAGCGGTGCTCGCCGGGCGCAAGGCCGGGTCCAAACGCAAGCGTGAGGGGCCCCGTGGCGCCCGTGGCGATGTTGGCGGGCAGTTGCGCGCGCGCGGATTCGCGCCATTCGAGCACGACGTTGCCGGCGGCGTCCTTCACCCGGATCGCCGCGGCGGCCGCGGCAAACCCGCCCGCCGGACCGTCGGCCAGAAGGAGCGCGACGTCGTGGGCTCGAGCCACCGGGAAGACGACGGGGGCCGCGCCCGCGGGCAGCAGGAGCGCGAGGTGCCCGACGAGCTCCTCGCGTTCGACGGCGAGCGCCTCGTCGACGGCCCTGCGGAGGCTTCGGAACATGTCGTCCCCCACGACGGGAGCCCCCGTCTTCGCGTACGTGATGCGGCCCATGGGATCCACGACGAACACCGCGGGGATCGAGCGCACGCCGTAGGCCTCCGCGGCCTCGGCGCCAAGCCCTCCCCACCACGTCGCGCCGTGCTCCTCCATGTACGCCCGCACCTGCTCCTCCGTCTCCGAGGGGTCCGCGTCGACCGAGAGGATCTCGAGCCGCTCGGCCGCGTACTCCTTGCGCATCTCGACGAGCGCCGTCATGACGGGCTTGCAGGGCTTGCACCACGTCGCAAAGAAGTCGATCACGATCGCCTTGCCGCGAAGATCCTCGATGCGAATCGCGCCCTTGCCCAGCACGTCGTGGAGCTCGAACAAAGGCGCCATCGTCTCCCCCGGCTCGACGCCGAGGGCGGGGGCGGCCGGCGGTGCGGCCGAGGACGCAAGCGGCGCGTCCACCGTCGGGGAGAGGAGCCAGGCTCCCGCCGGCACGGACAGCGCAAGAGCGACGGCGACCGGGAGGACCTTGCGCCAAAGCATGGGCCAAAGCCTCCTTCCTCAAGGCGTCAAGCTTTTGGTTGCGTTCTAGGGACCGTCGAACGCCGTCGGCCCGCGCGAACTACCGCGGCGGCAGCTGGGTTCGCCAGAACTCTCGGATCGCCTTGCGACGGGAGTAGCTCGACCACAGGATGACGACGCCGACGAGCGTGAAGAACAGGGGCAGGAATTGCCACGCCTCGATCCCCGGCGGAAGGTACCCGAGGTTGCCAAGCGTCCAGAGGACGCCAAGCGCGAGGAAGAACCCGCCGAAGACCGCGCTCCACAACCCGACGGGCGCCACGCGCACGTCCTGCACGACGGGCGGGAAGGGGAACGGGAACGGAAACGTCGGCGGCACGCCACGCCGAGGATCGTCGCTCATCGGGTCGGTGTAGCGGCCCCCCGTAGTAAGGCTTTGCGGTGCGCGTCCGGCGGGGGAAGCGACAGGCTCATGTTCCCGCCGCGTGTCCTCGCACCGTGTTCCCTCTCGGCCACGTCGGGCTGACCGTGGCGCTTGCCCGCCTCGCAGGCGACCGCGTGCCCGCCTTGTCCGCCGCCCCGCTGTGGGCGCTTGCGCTTGGCGCGCTTCTCCCCGACGTCCTCGACAAGCCGCTGGGCCACGCGATCCTCGACCTCGGCAACGGGCGCATCCTGTTCCACACGGTCCTGTTTGCGCTCGTCGTGCTCGCCGCCGCGCTTGCAATCTCGCGCGCGCGGCCCGCGGCCGCTCCGGTCGCGCTCGCCCTTGCGCTTGGCTGCGGCACGCACCTTCTCTTCGACCGCATGTGGGAGGACCCGCAGGCGCTCCTTTGGCCGCTTCTTGGAACGGAGTTTGCCCACCGGGGATTCGAGCCTGCGGGCTGGATCGCGATGCTCCTTGCGGACGCCTACACGCAGGGCACCGAGGCCGCCGGCGCAGCGGCGCTCACGTGGGTCGCGTGGCGCGACGGCCTGCTGGCCCGGGTGCAGGCGAAGGTCCGCCCGCGAAAGTCGGACGCGCCCGCGCCCGAGGCGGTCGCGCTTGCGCGCCGATGAGCGCGCGGGGCGGGTCGAAAGGGATTACTGCGCAATTGCGCAGTAAGGGGAGGTTTTCATCGCAAGGGTCAGGCGTGCGCGCCAAGCGGCAGCCCGTCGAAGAGCCCGATGCGCGCGCCGTAGGCCTGGGAGACCACGCCGCCCGCGAAGCGCTGCCGGCACCGGTAGCACTCCACGATCGTTCCCGCGCCCTGGCCGACCATTTCCCCGCACCGGCCGCAGCACATTCGCACCGTTCTCACCTGCTTCCTCATTGCGCGGCCAAGCACATGAAGGGGTGAAGCACGATCGGATATGCCCGGCATCCCGCGCGGCGGCGGGGGCAACCGGGCGGATGCGCGGGGGAACGCCGGGTTCGGCGAAACGACGGGGTGGCCCGGCTCGCCAAGCGCAAGTTCCAAGCGCAGGCGTGGCCGTCGCGACGTCGTATCGATGCGCGAGCCCTCGCCGTTTGTCGCGGGCAATCCCGAGCGCCCGAGCCTTCGCTATCTTTTCCTCCGGTTCCTGCGGATCGGAGCGCTCGCATGGGGAGGACCCCTGGCGCAGATCCACCTCATGCACCGCGAGCTCGTGGAGCGGGACGGTTGGGCAAGCGAGGAGGAGTTCCGCAAGACGCTTGCCGTCTACCAGGTGATTCCCGGTCCGGAGGCGCAGGAGCTTGCCGTGTGGTTTGGCGTCCGCAAGCGGGGGCGCGCCGGCGGGCTTGCCACGGGCCTTGCTTTTCTCCTTCCCGGCACGCTCCTCGTGCTGGCCCTCGCCTGGGCCTACGTCGCCTACGGCGTGTCCGAGGCGGCCGACCACCCGCTGCTGTACGGACTGAAGGCCGCCGCCGTGGGGCTTGTGGCCGGCGCCGTCGTGCGGCTTGCGCGCCGCTGGGTCGACCGCGCCGAGCTTGCCGCCATCGTGCTTCTGGTCGTTGCGCTCGATCTGCTCGTCCCGGACCTCGGCTTCGTTCCGCTGCTCGTGCTCGGCGGCGTCCTCGCCTTCGCCGCGGCGCTTGCGCGCGGCGAGGCCGCGTTGCCGATTCGCGCGGCTCCGGCCGCGCTTTTGCCGCTTGCGCTCTCCTCGGTCGCGCTTCCCGTCCTCACGCTCTCCGGCGCCGGCGCGATCGCCTTTCTGTTCCTCAAGGCGGGTTTCCTCACCTTCGGCGGCGCCTACACCATCCTGCCGATCCTGGAGGAGGACGCCATCCTCGCGCACGGCTGGATCACGCACGCGCAATTCGCCGACGCCGCCGCGCTTGCGGGCGTGGTGCCCGCGCCGTTTGTCAGCGTGGGGGCGTTCGTCGGTTACCTTGTCGCGGGATTCCCCGGCGCGGGCATTGCGCTTGCGTGCATCTACCTTCCCGCCTTCGGGCTCACGCTCCTTGGCCATCGGCACCTTGAGAGGCTCGTGCGCGCGCCTCGTCTGCACATCTTCTTGGTGGGCGTCACGGCCGCCGTGGTCGGGCTCGTCGCCGCCACGGCCGTTGCGCTGGGGCAGGCCGCGCTGCCGGACGCGCCGGCGGCGGCGATCGCCTTGGCGGTGGCCGCCGTCACGATCGCCGGGCGCGGAAACGTGGCCTTCGTGATGCTGGCGGCAGGCGCGGCGGGATACGCATGGCGCGTGCTCGCCGTCTAGCTGCGCGCGCGAGGGGGCGACCGCTAGAAATCCACCCGCACGGACGCGTGGCAATGGATCCACGTCCAGCGGTCCCCGTCGCGCCGGAAGACGGCCGTGAGCCGGTAGGGACGCTCCTGGACGACGTCGCCCCCGGGTGCGATCTCGCGGAACGTGCCGAGGAAGGCGAGGAACGCGAGGCGGTCGGTCACGTCCGAGGCGGAAAGCGTAAGAGCGATGTCGAAGCGCGAAGGCGCGCTTGCGATGCGGTCGAAGAAGGTCGCAAGGTCGGCGCGCCGCAGAAGCTCGGCGGCGCCAAAGACGATGGCCACGTCCTCGCCCTCGGGGAAGCTCGCGAGCATGGCGGCGCGGTCGCGGGCGCGCACGGCGGCGAGGAGGCGCTCGACCTTCTGCACGAGCGCCGCCGCGTCGGCCGGCGCCGGGGGCATGGGCTCACCCGATGTAGCGCAGATCTTCGTCCGTCGGCCCTTCGGCGCTCTTTTCGAGGTCGCGCAGCTGCTGGGCGAGCTTGTCCATCTGCTCGGCGCGCGTCTCGAGGTCGCGGAAGTCGATCTCGGCGTTCAGGATCTTGCCGAGGATCTCGAGGACGGATTGGGCGCTTTTGGGGTCGACGAGGTAGCCGGAGGTCTCGCCCATGAGGCAGACGCCTTCGAAGCCGCGCTTGGCGCCAAGGCCAAGCAGGAGGCCCGAGGCGCCGACGATGCCGCCGCCGGGCTCGTTCTTGCGGAACACGACGCCGTGCTTCTTCATCTCCTTCACGAGCTCCTTCTGCGTGGCGGCGCCGAGCACGCGGGGCTTGTCGGCGATCTTGCCCGTGCCGTAGCCGCCGAGCGTGTAGATCGTGCGAACGCCGAACTTCTTCACGAACTCGAGGACCGTGTCCACGAGCGCGTACTGGCCGTCGGCGGTGAGGCCCTGGTAGTCGCCGATGAGGATGACGACGTCGGGCGTACCGGGCTTCTTCGACTTGTGGTAGTAGAACTCGTTGTTGACGAGGCGGATGGTGCCGTCGGGCAGGACGAGGACCTGCGGCGGGAAGTACTTCGAGTGCATCTCCGCGAAGCGCTTGGCCTTCAGCTCCTGGATGAGGTGGTCGGCCGCAAGCTTGCCCACGTTGCCCACGCCGGGCAGGCCTTCGATGAAGATCGGATTGGTGAGTTCGGGCTCCTCGAAGACCGTGATCTCGACGTCGCGCATCGGAACGCCGTGGCCAAGGAGGGGGGGAGGCGTAAAGGTATCGTATCGGTGCGGCCGGTCACGCGCCTTTCTGCTCCCGCTTGAGCGCCTGGCGATACTTCGCGTAGCGGTCCTCGGGCGAATAGCGAGCGGGTGCGGGGTGCACGGCAGCCTTCCCGCATTGCGCGCACTCGTCGCGCAACGTGTAGCGGCGGCACGCTTTGCAAACGCGAAGCGGCACGGCGAGGCCTCCTAGCTGTGGCCGTCGGTGCGCGCGAAGCTGGCCTTCGCGCCCTTCTTCGTGGCAAGCTGGATCGCGCGCTCGGTGACCTTGCGCATCTGCTCCTCGGCCACCTTGTAGTCGGGCGCGGTCACCTTGACCTGGTAGCGCGGGGCGCCCAGGTAGACCACGGAGATCTTGACGTCCTCGTAGTCGGACCTCTCGATCTCGGAGAGCGCGTCCCGGACGACCTCGACGCCGTTTGGCGCCTCGCTTTGGATCTCGAGCTGCCCCTTGATCTCGACGGAGGGGAGCTGGATGTTCGCCTGCGCGATCTTGACGAACTCCTTCACCCAGTCGCCCTTTGCGCCCTCGGCAAACGCATCCGGGTCGGCCGCGGCGGCCTCGAAGGCCGCGTGCAGCGTGCCGTGCTGATCGGCAAGCGTGTGCCCGAAGTCGTCCCAGGCCTTCTGCGGGTCCGTCTTGAGCTCCTTGGCCAGAAGCTCGAACAGCTTCTCGGCCTTCTGCTCGTTCTTCCACTCGTTGATCTTGTCGCGCCGCTGGTGCTCGTTGACGCGCTTGAGCGAGAGATCGACGTGGCCTTTGCTCCGGTCCACGCCCGTGACCTTGCAGACGACCTTCTGGTTCTCCCGGATGTGGTCGCGGACGTACTTCACCCAGCCGCTTGCGATCTCCGCGATGTGGATGAAGCCCTCCTTGCCGGGGTACTCGTCGAGCGTGACGAAGGCGCCGTAGTTCTTGACGTCCTTCACGGTGCCGACGACCAGTTCGCCGTCCTCCGGGAACTCCCGCTTCTTCACCATGCGACCTCACTCGACGGGGCCGACGATCTCCGCCTTGAACTTGCCGACTCCGCCCTGGGGCTCGGCCAGAAGCGCGCCGCACACGAGGCACTGCACGCGCGTGGCGGGCCGGCCGAAGGCGACCTGCTCGTTGCCGCAGTCGATGCACTTGACCTTGAGGAAAGCGCCCTTGGACGCCGCGCGGGAGGGCATCTACCTCGCCTCCGCAAGCTCGAACTTCTTCGCGCGGATGCCCACGCGCTGGTGGGCCTTCTTGCAGGTCTTGCAGCGGAACCGGAGGTGCAGGCGCTTGGTCGCCTTCTCGCGCCCTTCCGGCTTGGGCCGGGGGAAGCCGCGGTAGCCCGCCGTGACGCGGCGGAAACGGCGCTGGCCTTGCTTGAGCTCGCTTGCGCGCTTCTTCTTCACGCGCTCGATGTCGTGGTCCGAGTGCTTCTTGCAGAAGGGACAGTACGTCTTGATGGAGCGGGGCCGGTTCATCGTGGCACCTCCGGATCCGTCCCAGGAGATCCCGGGGCCGGTCTCGGGCAGGGCCTCAGAGGAGGATAGGGTATAAGAACGTTGGGCTGCCGGACGAGGCGGACGAGCGGCGTTGCGGCGGTTTTCCGGCCGCCGGCCAAGCGCATGGAACGGAAGCATAATACTTAAGGGCGGCCGCGCTCACACGGAAAACGCAGAGACATGGGAACCCTCGACGACACGGTGTGGACGATCGACTGGAATCCGGATTTTGCCGACGACGGCAAGCTCAAGCAGGAGGTCCTGAACTGCTTCAAGGACAAGCGGGTCCTCCGCGTGATCAAGAGCTTCGTCGAGCGCTCGAAGAAGGAGGCCGAAGGCGGCTTCGAGACCGAGCACATCGTGTGGCTCGACGGAAGCCAGCGCTACGCGCTCTTCGTCCGCGCCTGGTTCGAGACGACCGAGGAGAAGACCTTCATCGTCATCGAGGAGAACGACCTCGGCGACGTCGGGTTCCTGCTCCTTGCCGGGCAGGACTGCGCCTCCTACGCAGACGAGAAGGTGCTGCGCGTCGAGTACAACGAGAAGTTCAAGGACCCCGGCTCGATGGGGATCAGTCGGTAGTCGCCTACGGATTGGGCGCTCCCGATCGCGCGGCCTGCGGGCTTCCCACGTAGAGCGGAAGCGGGCACACCTTGGAGAATCCCATGCGCTCGTAGAGCCGCACGGCTTTTGGCTCCGAATGCAGGACGACGCGCCGGGCGCCCAGGCGGTGCGCCGCGTCGATGGCTTCCGCCGTCACGGCTTCCCCGATGCCGCGGCCCCGCGCGGGCGGCCGCGTGTAGACGCCGTAGATCCCGGCGACCTCGCCGTCCACGAACGAGGCCGCCTTCCCCACCGGCTTTCCGTCGAGCCACGCGATCACGCGCGTGAACGTGGGCAGGTGATCCATGTACCGGTGCAGGTCGCGAAGGTCGTCCTCGACGGCGGACGAAAGCTGCCAGCGCTCTTGCTGCATGGCGCGGTACGCCTGCGCACCGGCGGCGTCGCGCACGGCCTCGATCCGCACGCCGGGGATCTCCTTGCGCGAGAGCGGCCGCGCCAGGCTTCGCGCCATTCCTTCGACGTCCTCGAGGTGCGAGAGTCCCGCGCTTGCAAGCTCCTCGGCAAGCCCCGTCGCGCGATTGCGCGGCGAGACCACCCACCAGAACGGCTTGCCCGCGCGCGCGAAGTGCCCGCGCACGGTTGCGATGACCAAGGGGCGATCGGCGAGGTCGCCCGTGCGGAAGACGCCGTTGTAGATGTGGAACCGCAGCGGCGACTCGAACCATTCGAGCTCGGGCGACGCGTGGAGCGTGGCGCGAGGCCAGCGGGCAAACAGCCGCCAGAGCGCCTCTACGTTCCGCACGACGGCTTCCTCGTCGTTCAGGGGGGGAGCCCCCGAAGCTCGGCCGTCGTGTCGGCGTTGCGCTCGCGCTCGGGCTCGAGCACCTCGAGCACGCGGCGGACGTTGCGCTCCACGCGCTCGACGACGGCCTCCCACGTGTAGCGTTTGGCCTGCTTCTCGCGCCCGGCCGCTCCCATCCGAGCGGCAAGCTCGGGCTTGGCAAGGAGGGTCTCGACGCGGTCGCGGAAGTCGTCGATCGTGTCGACGACAAAGCCGTCCGCGCCGTCCTCGACCACGGCGGGCATGCCGCCTTGGTTCCACACGACGACGGGCTTGCCGTGCTGCCAGGCTTCGAGGATCACGATGCCAAAGCTCTCGTTGTGGCTGGGAAGGACAAGGACGTCGCAGGCCGCAAGCCAGCGGTGCTTGGTGCGCTCGTCCACGTCGCCCACGATTCGGTGGTCCGCCTTGTCGTAGCGGCGGTCGAGGAAGTCGAGGAGCGACACCTTCTCGCCGCGGAACTTCGCGCGCGAGTTCTCGAGGAAACCCACGAGCGAAAGCTTCCCGCCGCGCTTGGCGATGCCGCGCGTGGCCTCGAGGCCGCGCGCGACGCCCTTTCCCCAGTTGATGCGCGCGAGGAACAGCACGACCTTCTCGTCCGCCGGGATGCCAAGCGCCCGCCTCGCCTCCTCCTTCCCCTCGACCCATTCGCGCGGAACGGGATTCGATCCGCATCCGGCGGGGTCGAGCACGCGTCGGGCCTCGATGCGCGCGTTCCAGAAGGCGCGCTCGGCCTCCGTGTTGATCTGGACGTAGGCCGCGTGGCTTCCCTCGAGCGGCGCAAGCAGCAGCCGCCGGTCGGGGCCCATGGTGCGGACGAGGTCCATGTGCGTGTGCGCCATGACGAGGACGGGCTTCTTTGCAAGCCGCGCGCCCAGGATCGCAAGCGCGCTCGTGGGATCCTCGATGCCCGAGACAAGGACGACGTCGGCGCGCCGGAACGCGGGATCGAAGGGAAGCGTGGGCGCGATCGGGAAGAACCCAAACGGCTTGGCGGCAAGGCCCAGGAGGAGGCTCACGCGGTGCCGGCGCGTTGGGATGCCAAAGGTCGTGCCGCGGCGGGGCGCCTTGGGTTCGAAGGCGCTTCCGTGGCGCGTGAGGTTTGTCGTCACCATCTCCACGGTGTGCCCGCGCGCGGCAAGCCCGCGCGCGACCTCGCGGCACCAAAGCTCGCCGCCTCCGAACTTCCCCTCGACAAAGTACGGGGCGCTGAAGACGACGTGCACGCCCGATCGACCGCCCGGAGAGGCTTAAGCATTCCGCGCCGATGGGGAGCCGATGTACATCCCGGTCTGGAGCTGGAATCCCGAGGAGCGCGCGGCGCGGACCGTGCGCGCCCTCCGCCGCCTCGAGCGCCCGCTCGGGTTCAAGCTGCAGACGCTTCGCCGCGTCACGCGCCGCGTCCTGGGGCCCGATCGGTACTACCGCCACATGCTGCATCAGCGGGATCCCACCGCCTACCGCGACTTCGACTACTACGACCGGCGCGACTACGCCGTGGACAAGTCCGAGTTCGAGGACATCGTGCGCGAGCTCGACGCCTTCGGCGCGACAGTCCGCACCGTGCTCGACGTGGGCTGCGGGACGGGCCTCCTCTCCGCGCGCCTGCGGGAGGCCGGCTTTGCCGTCACGGGCGCCGACTTCGACACGCGCGCGCTCGCCTACTGCCTTCGGCGAGGGATTCCCTGCGTGCAAGCCGACGCTCGGCGGCTGCCGTTCCCGGACGCGTCGTTTGACGCCACCGTGACGCAGCACCTCATCGAGCACTGCGACCCGCCCCGCGCGGCCGCGCTCGACGCACTGCGCGTGGCGCGCGTGGGAAGCGTGCACGTCGTGCCGGGGCACGAGAGCGACGACGTGACGCACATCGTTCCCTACTTCACCGAGCCCGTCCTCCAGGAGACCTTCGCGGACCTCGACGCCCGATGGCGCCCCGACGCGCATTCCAGCGCGCATCCCGAGGACCTGGACTACGTGGCGGTCGTGCGGAAGGCCGGGGCCGGCGCGGGAACGTTTATCGGGAAGGAGCGGATCAAAGGCCGATCGGCATGACGGGCATCCGGGACTGGATCGGCCTCCAGAAGGAGATGGTCCAGGAGATCGGCAGCATCCTTTCGCTCACGTTGCTCACGATCAACCTGTCGATCTCCGTCTTCCTGCTCATCCAGCAGCCCACGGGGTTCCTCTCCCGGCCCGCCCTCGTGATTCCCTTGTTCATCGTCGTGACGGGCCTCTCCGTCTGGCTTTTCGCCCGCGCCTGGCACTTTGTCGGCATGATGCACAAGAGCAAGCAGCGGGCGCTTGCGACCCTGAACCCGTACATGACCACGGATTTCCATCCGCACGAGTGGGCCCTGTGGTACTACGTCAACCTGCCGCAGCTGAAGGCGCAGCGCGACATGATGGTGCGGCTTGACATGGATCCCGCCGAGATCGACGCCTGCATCGACCGCGTCGAAAAGTGGCTGCGCGAGGGCCGCATCCCCAAGGACGAGTTCCCCGACGGATTCCGGCCGCTCCTGCGGGCGGTTTGACCCCGCGCCGGCCCGATTCCAACGATCTGCGGAGAACCCCGACCGTACGCCATGCAACCAACCGGTTGCGT
>DATLFM010000113.1 GCA_035541015.1 Candidatus Thermoplasmatota archaeon | reverse complement strand
TCGCCGCGCCGAAACGCCTCCAGGCCAACGACGGCGCGGTGGAAGGGAAGGTTCGTCGTCGTGGAGCCGACGTGGAACGCTCCCAGCGCCCGGGTCGCGCGCTCGATCGCGGCCGCGCGGTCGTTGTCCCACACGACGAGCTTGGCAAGGAGGCTGTCGTAGGCCGAGGGCACCACGAAGCCGGGGTAGACGCCCGCATCGGTCCGAACGCCCTCGCCCTCGGGCGGCCGCCAATCCGCCACGAGACCCGGCGAGGGCGAGAGCGCGCGGTAGGGATCCTCCGCGTTCACGCGGAACTCGATGGCGTGCCCGCGCGGACGGATGTCCTCCTGGCGGATCGTGAGCTCCTCGCCGGAGGCGATCCGCAGCTGCCAACGTACGAGGTCGACGCCGTAGACCATCTCCGTTACGGGATGCTCCACCTGGAGGCGCGTGTTCATCTCCATGAAGTGGAATCGCCCGTCCTTCCAGAGGAACTCCATCGTTCCGGCATTCACGTACCCGACGCGGCGCGCAAGCGCCACGACCTTCTCACCCATCTCGCGACGGATCGCCTCGGTCACGATGGGCGAGGGCGCCTCCTCGACGAGCTTCTGGTTGCGCCGCTGGATCGAGCACTCCCGCTCGCCAAAGTGCAGCACGTGGCCGTGCGCGTCGGCGAGAACCTGGAACTCGATGTGCCGCGGGTTCTCCACGAACTTCTCCACGAAGACTGCCGACGAGCCAAACGCGCTCTGCGCCTCCTGCCGGCAGGCGGCGATCGCCTCCTCGATCTCGTCCTCGCGGCGCACGATCCGCTGCCCGCGTCCGCCGCCGCCTCGCGCGGCCTTGAGGAGCACCGGAAGGCCGACCTCGCGGGCGATGCGGGCCACCTCGGAGGGGTCCTCCACGGGCTCGGTGCTGCCCGGCGCCACCGGAACGCCCGCTTCGCGGGCGAGCGCCTTGGCCCGGAGCTTGTCGCCCATCTGGGCCATGGCCGAGGACGGCGGGCCGACGAAGACGATTCCCGCCTTCTCGCAGAGCGACGCGAACTCCGCGTTCTCGGAGAGGAAGCCATACCCGGGATGCACGGCCTGCGCGCCGCTGCGGCGGGCCGCGTCGAGCACGCGGTCCATGGCAAGATAGCTCTCCGCCGAGGGGGCCGGCCCCAGCCGAACGGCCTCGTCGGCCAAGCGAACGTGGAGCGCGTTTGCGTCCGCGTCGCTGTACACGGCGACCGCGCGGACGCCAAGCTCGCGGCAGGCCCGGATCACGCGACAGGCGATCTCGCCGCGGTTGGCGACAAGAAGCGTGCGGAACATCGGCCTCACAACGGGATGTTCCCGTGCCGCTTGGCGGGGCGCGGCTCCTTCTTCGTCTGAAGAAGCTCGAGGCACTCGATGAGCTTGCGCCGCGTCTCCGGCGGCTCGATCACGTCGTCAATGTAGCCCTTCTCGGCGGCGACGAACGGGTTCGCGAACTTCTCGCGGTAGTCGTGCACGAGCTGCTTGCGGCGCGCGTCCTTGTCCTGCGCCTCGTCGAGCTCCTTGCGGAAGACGATGTTGACGGCGCCCTCGGGTCCCATGACGGCGATTTCGGCCGTGGGCCAGGCGAAGTTGAAGTCCGCGCGGATGTGCTTGCTGCACATGACGTCGTAGGCTCCCCCGTAGGCCTTGCGAAGGATGACCGTGAGCTTGGGAACCGTGGCCTCGCAGTATGCGTAGAGAAGCTTCGCGCCGTGGCGGATGATGCCGCCCCACTCCTGCTGCGTTCCGGGAAGGAACCCCGGGACGTCGACGAAGGTCACAAGCGGGATGTTGAACGCGTCGCAGAACCGGACGAACCGCGCGGCTTTGGTCGAGGCGGCGATGTCGAGCACGCCCGCCAGGACCTTCGGTTGGTTCGCGACGACGCCCACGCTTCGTCCCGCCATGCGCGCAAACCCCGTGACGATGTTGCAGGCGTAGTCGGGTTGGATCTCAAGGAACGACTCGCGGTCGACCACGCGCTTCACGACGTCCTTCACGTCGTAGGGCTTGTCACTCTCGTCGGGCACGATGCGCGAGAGCTCCGGGTCCGCGCGGTCGGCGGGGTCGATCGTCGGAAGCCGCGGCGGATCGTCGAGGTTGTTCTGCGGAAGGTACGAGAGGAGCCTGCGCAAAGTCTCCAGAAGCTCCTCCTCGCTTCCCGAGGCGATGTGGGCGACGCCCGACTTCGTGTTGTGGGCCGCCGCGCCGCCGAGCTCCTCGAACCCGACCGTCTCGCCCGTGACGGCCTTGACGACATCGGGGCCCGTGATGAACATGTAGCTTGTGCCCCGCACCATGAGCGTGAAATCCGTCATGGCGGGGCTGTACACCGCGCCGCCGGCGCAGGGCCCCAGGATCGCGCTGATCTGCGGCACCACGCCCGAGGCGAGGACGTTCCGGAAGAAGATCTCCGCGTAGCCGCCGAGCGCGTCCACGCCCTCCTGGATGCGCGCGCCGCCCGAGTCGTTGAGCCCGATGACCGGGCAGCCAGTCGCAAGCGCGAGATCCATGATCTTGCAGATCTTGCGGGCGTGCATCTCGCCGAGGCTTCCGCCAAAGACCGTGAAATCCTGCGCGAACACGTACACGGGGCGCCCGTCGATGCGGCCAAAGCCCGTCACGACCCCGTCGCCGGGCACCTTCTTCTTGTCCATGCCAAAGCGGCTGGCTTGGTGCAAGACGAAGGGGTCGAGCTCTTGGAACGAGCCGGGATCGAGGAGAAGGGCGATGCGCTCGTGGGCGGTGAGCTTGCCCTTGTCGTGCTGCGCGCGGACCTTGTCCTCGCCGCCGCCAAGCTTGGCCGCTTCGCGTCGCGCGCGAAGCTCTTTGACCTTCGAGTCGACGGTCATTCCGCTACCGTCAAGTAGGGGTAGGGTATAAAAGCCCCCCGATGCGCGGGGCCCGGACCGTTCTGCTCGCCGCGGCGGCGTTTGCGCTCGTGGCGCCGGCGGTCCTTGGCGCGGGCTGGCACGTCGAGCAGGCGGAGCCGGCGCAGACCCCCTCGCGCACGGTGTACACGGCGCAGAGCCTCTTCTCGGTCAAGCAGCAGATCGAGATCAACCGCATGTGGATCTTCGCGCGCCCCCTGTGGCTTGCCAAGCCCACGGGCGAGGGCGTCACGATCGGCGTCATCGACACGGGCGCGGACCTTCGCCATCCCGATCTTGCGGGAAAGCTCGCGTGCGGCTGGTGCTGGCGCGACTTCGTGGGCGACCGGACCGGGACCAAACGGGCGCAGCCCTACGACGACCACGGCCACGGCACGCACATCGCCGGAATCGCCGCCGGCCACGGGCACCTGCAGCTCAATCCGCTGCACTACTATTGGCTCACGGGCGCGCGCGGCATCGCGCCCGAGGCCAAGCTCGTGGTCGCCAAGGCGATGAACCACAAGGGCGAGGGGGACGACCCCGTCGTGGCCAACGCCATCCGCTGGGCCGTGGATCCAAACGGCGACGGCGACCTC
>DATLFM010000112.1 GCA_035541015.1 Candidatus Thermoplasmatota archaeon | reverse complement strand
AACCCGGGACAGCGACCGCATCTTCATTCGCAACAACACGATCGCCAACAACAGCGGCGTAGGCGTGTACTTTTACGACGTGGGTTCGGTGGAACCTACGCCCAACCGCATTGAAGGAAATGTCATTTCCGGGAACGCGGGCGGTGGAATCTGGGCGGAGCGCCGAATTCCGCCGGAAGCTCACTTCAACAACATCTTCGGAAACGCGGGTTTCGGCGTGAAGCTCACGGAAACCTTCCGAAGCCTGAACGCCACCGACAACTGGTGGGGCTGCGCGACGGGGCCCAATACGACGGGCTGCGATCCTGCGATCACGGACGGCAAACCTGGACCCGACGGAAACGCCACCATCGATTACACGCCGTGGCTCACCGCGCCCAACGCATTTGCCGGAAGCCGCGTGGGCCTGCCGACGTGCATGCCGCTTCTGGTGTGCGATCGGTAGCCGTGGCAGGGCCTCGTCGGGCTCTGGGCGGGCGGCGCGTCCGTCGTCGGCTCCGGTCCCCCGTCAGTACCCGAGGAACACTTCCTGCCGAATCCGCGCTTCGGGCACGTCGAGCGACAGCAGCGTCTCGCGCAAGCGCTCCACGGTTTTCCGCGGCCCCGACGCGTAGTAGGTCGTCCGCCCGTCGGGCGGGGCCACAGTGCTCACGAGGTCTGCGTCGATGCGGCCCACGCGCCCGCCGAACTCGGGCCACGCGAGGTCGTGCTCCTTGGGCTCCGTGACCGTGTAGACGACGCTCCAGCCCGGCCGCGCGGCGGCAAGCGCGTCGATGCGGTCGGCAAAGACGAACTCGCGCGGGTCGGCCGCCGCGTACACGAGCGCGAAGCGTTGCGGCAGCCTCGCGTCCATGGCGTACTCGAGGATTCCAAGCGCAGCCGTGACGCCGATGCCCTCGGTGAGGAGCACGTGCGAGGCGGCGTCCGGATCGAGCACGAAGTCTCCCTCGGGCGCGGCCACTTGGACGGAGCCCCCCTCCGCAAGCGCGAAGAAGGCGCGCTTGAACGTGGAGCTTCCGCGCGCGCTTGCGAACCACATCTCGTCCCGAAGGGGCGAGCTTGCGATCGAAAGCAGCCGGCGCTCGACCCCCGCCGGCGTCGCCAGGCCCACCGAGGCGTGCTGCCCGGCGACCCAACGCAGCGCGGGCGGCCGGGGAACCCGGATCGATCGCACCGTCGGCGTCTCTTCCCGAACCCCGAGCACGCCGGTTTCGACGGCACGCTGACGCATGCGATCGGGGCGGGTCGCGCCTTCGGAAGAACTTTGGGGGACGCGCCCCGCAGGAGCCCCGCGCGCCCGCCTCAACGCGCATGACTGCATTCGCGCGATATGCATTGCAAGCATCGGTGGCTCGAAATGTACTAATAGCGTGCCGAGGGTTCCCGGCGCGCCCGACCCGGGCCGCTTGAGGTGACGAGTACGTCCGTCCGCGCCGCGCTTTCCGGCATCCATGCACGTTCCGAGGAACTCGTCGCTGCCACGCGCGACCACGACCGCCGCCGCATCGACGACGCCGCCCTGGACCGCGTCCGCTCGCGTGACGTGAAAGCGCTCCTTGCCCTGCAAAAGAAGCTCGCGATCGATCCCGTCACGGACGGCGAGTTCGCGACCCAGGACATCTTCCGCCCATTCGCGGAGTCCGTCCCCGGCCTTGAAGTGGGCTCGCTCACCCGGTACTTCGACAACAACACATTCTACAAGCGCCCGGTCGTGAACGGCGCTCTCGCCGCGTCCAAGCGCCCGGTCGTCACGACGCTTGCCCCGCGCCCCAAGGCCGTCGCCTGGAAGGCGTTTCTCCCGTCGCCCTACGCCTTTGCCAAGATGTGCGACGACCGGCACTACGGAAGTTCGGTCGAGCTCATCGCGGCCTTCGGCGAGGTGCTGGCGAAGGAAGCCGCCCGCATCCACGCGGCCGGCCCCTCGTGGATCCAGCTCACCGACCCGGCCGTCTCGGTCCTCCCGCCCGACCGCGAGGAATGGATGGCCCTGCGTCGCGCCGTCTCGCGCATCGTGGAGGCGGCCGACGGCTCGACGACCGTCTACCACACGCAGTTTGGAAACGCGGGCCCCATCCTCCGCGACCTCGACGACCTGCCGGTCGACTACGTCGGCGTGGACCTGTACGAGACGCCCCTTCCCGAGCTTCGCGCCGCGCGCCTCACGCGCGGCCTTCAGGCCGGCATCGTGGACGCCCGGTCGAGCCTGCTGGAGACCCCCGACGAGATCGCCGAGACGGCGCGGAACCTCGCCCGCGAGGCCGGGGTGCGCGAGCTCGTGCTTGCGCCCACCTGCGAGCTCGAGTTCCTCCCCCGCGCGCTTGCGGACCGCAAGCTCTCGAACCTCGCGCGCGCGGCGGCCAAGGTCGCGCGCCAGAAGGCGGTGGCCGCATGACCGTCCCGCGGCAGTTTGCGACGCAGGAGATCGGAAGCATCGCCAAGCCCGGCTGGCGAGTGAAGTACCGGCAGGGCAAGAAGATCGAGGACAAGGACCTCTCCGAGGCCCGAAAGTGGGGCAAGAAGATCGGGATCCCCGCCGCCGAGCAGGAGACCCTCGGGAAGCTCCTGCGCAAGCGCACGCGCAGCGCCAAGGACAAGAAGGCCGTGGAGGACTTCTCCGCGCTCTACGGCATCCGTTTCCTCGAGGCCTCGGGCCTCGATCTCGTCTGGGACGGCGAGCAGCGCCGCGCCGAGATGTACCAGTACCCCATCGAGAACGCCAAGGGCTTCAAGTTCCTGGGCCACGTCCGAAGCTGGGACAACAAGTACTACCTCAAGGCCGCCTGCGTCGCGACGCCCGGCTTGAAGAAGCCCTACCACACGAGCGAGTTCGACTTCATCCGCACGAACGCGCGGCGCGAGATCAAGGTCCCCGTGACGGGCGCCTTCACGCTTGCCGACTGGAGCTTCAACGAGTTCTACGAGCGCAAGCTTGCCCACGGCGACCGCCTCTCCAAGCAGGCCCGCCACGACGCCAAGCGCGAGCTTGCCGTCGCCATCGCAAAGAACCTCGTCCGCCCGACCGTGGAGGCCCTCGTGAAGGCCGGCGCGACAAGGATCCAGATCGACGAGCCCGCGGCCACGACGAAGTACGACGAGACGGACATCTTCGTCGAAAGCTTCGAAGAGACCGTCCGGGGCCTTCCGGGCTACCACTCCGTGCACCTCTGCTTCTCCGAGTACAAGCGCCTCTTCCCCCAGATCCTCGAGATGCGCAGCTGCAAGCAGTACGCGATGGAGTTTGCCAACCGCGACAGCCGCAAGCCCGGCACGCGGCGGGAGGACCGGCCCGGCTACGCGTTCCTCGAGCTCATGGAGGAGTACAACGACGACCGCGCCGTCGGCCTTGGCGTGCTCGACGTCCACTCGGACTTCGTCGAAACCCCCGAGCTCGTGCGCGACCGCCTGCTGTACGCCGCCGACAAGCTCGGCGCCGAGCGCGTCTTTGCCAACCCCGACTGCGGCCTGCGCACGCGAACGTGGGAGACCACCTTTGCGAAGCTTGCGGCGCTTGCCGAGGGCGCGCAGCGGGCGCGCAAGAGCCTCTAGGAGACGCATGTCGCGCATCGCGACGGGCACGGGTGACAAGGGCGAAACCGGCCTTGCCGACGGCCGGCGCGTCCGAAAGACGTCGCTTCAGATCGAGGCGTTTGGCGCCGTCGACGAGCTCAACGCGGCCCTTGGCGTCGCCCTTGCGGCCGGCGCGCCGCGCAAGATCGCTTCGTCCCTTCGTCGGATGCAACGCGAGCTCTTCGACCTTGGCGCGGACCTTTCAAGCGCCAAAGGGGGGCCGCGCTTGGGCAAGGCGCACGCGCAGCGCCTGGACGCCGAGATCGACGTCCTCGAAGCGGTCCTGCCGCCGCTTCGCCGCTTCGTCCTGCCCGGCGGCTCGCCCGCGGGCTCGCACCTCCACTTCTCGCGGACGGTCTGCCGTCGCGCCGAGCGGGCCGTGATCCGCCTGCGGGAGGCCGAGCCCGACGCGGTGGCGCCCGAGGCCGTCGTCTACCTCAACCGGCTTTCGGACCTCCTGTTCCTCATGGCGCGCGAGGCCAACCACGAAGCGGGCGTGGCCGAGAGCGAGGTCGTGTTCTAGATCGGCCTTCGAACCTTCGGGAAGTTGTTCCACACGCGGATGCCGCACCACCGCGGCCCCTCGGGGCAGGGCCCTTCGAGCTCCTTGTGGAGGCTTGCAAAGCCCTTGCGGAAATAGCAAGGCGGACCGATGTGGGACGTCAAGCGCGGGTGGACCGCGGCGACCTGCGCGATCTCCTCCATGCTCGCCTGGTAGATCTCCATCTGCGCGAGGAAGCACGTGCGCATGCGCCACTTGTGCAGGAGGTGCAGGAGGCTTCCCGTCTGCGTGTAGCGGACGGCCGTCGCGTTCGGGAGGAGGTAACAGGCGAACTCGGCGGGCACGCCAAGGTCGAGCAGGCGGTTCTTCGCGTCCCAGAGCGCGCGCATGGTCGCGTCGTACACGCGCTTGGCCTCCGGGTTGCGCGCGACGATCTCGGGCGTGATGTAGTCCGGCTCGCGCGTGTGCACCCGCGTGAGGAGCGGGCGGCTCGCGGGTACCGTGCGGTGGCGCTGGTCCTGGCTGTCGGCCGCGTGGCTGATCTTCTTGCGGAAGGTGTAGTTGACGTGCGACAGCGCGCGCAGGATCGGGCTGTGCGTCCAAGCGTTGAGCGTGTCCAGGAGATGCGGGTTCTTGGCCGGATCGAGGGCAAGCGCGAGGGCCGCGTCGTCGGAAAGCTCGGCGGGCGAGGCGCCCAGGACCTCCCGCACGGCCTGCGCGAGGATCGTCTCGGCGTTGGGGTCAAACGCGACGAGCTTCGCGCAGCCCTCGCCGAGCTCGCGGTCGAAGCGGGCGGCAAATTCGGGATCGGGCGGGACGATGGCGCGGTTCTCGACGACGTCCCCCTCGGGGAGCGCGTCGTCGCCCACGAGGAAGAAATCCGGATCCACCCGCCGGACCTCGTCGGCCATCTTGGCCACGATGGCCCGCGTCTCCGTCGGGCAGTCGCCCGAATTTGCCATGCGAACGTACCGCTTGAGCTCGATGCCGCTCACCGTGTGGTACATCGAGGTGAACGCGGCGACCGGCACGACGTAGCGCGCGGTCTCGATGGCCTTCTTCTCGGCCTCCTTGGCGATCTGCTTCTCGTTCTGGCCCTTGATGCGCGACAGCGGGGCTTGGATGCGGCGCGTGTCCCGATCGAGGATGCGCGACAGGTCGGCGTAGGCCCGCCAGGCTTGCAGCACGGCCTGCTCGTAGACGGATCGGGCCTCGCCCGACAATGGCGGGACGTGCACCTTGGCCTCGTGCAAGACCACGTACCGTTGGCTCGATTGCTCGCTGTTGTAGAACGGGTGGCTGTGAAGGAACGACCAGACGAACTGGCGGCTCACGTTCTCGAGGCCGAACACGAACGTGGGGTGCTGGAAGGGCGTGTGGTGGCCCGCTTCGTAGATGCTCTTTCCGATGCGCTCGCGCTGCTCGGGCGTCGACTCGCTCGCAAATCGGAGCGTGGGGCTGTAGCAAGTGCGTGCGGAGGCGACGCTTATGCCAAACGGCTGGTCCGTGAAGGCGAGGAGCTTCACGATGGGCTCCCCGGTCACAAGCGGGGCGTCGGCGGTCCCGGTTCCCGACTTCATTTGCAACGTACTACCCATCCCCTCCCCCCTTTTCAATTGAGTCCCATCCTCGGTCGGGAACCGACGAGACTCGCCCGGCGTGCGGCCAGCGGATTCTTGAGGGAACTCCTCGACTTTAAGAACCACCCCCTCATTTCCGCTGCATCACCTCGATCGAGTGGATTCATTCGAACCCCTTCTTCTGATGCAGCGCTGGTCGGAATCTCGCCGCCTCGTGCGCACATTCGTGTGGCCGCGCGGAAGCCCTACCGCGATCGCGGTTTCACTTGCGCATTTTGATAGACGCCGACCGATTCCTTTTATACCCAGGTAGCAATGGGGCGCATCCGGAGGCAGGTCATGCCCCTCGATCGCAAGAGCTACCCGATGTTCATCGGCGGAAAGTGGATCGAAGCGCCCGGCGGCAAGACCTTCGACACGCGCGATCCGGCCACGGGCGAGCTTCTGGCCAAGGTCGCTTCCGGCGGGAAGGACGAGGCCGACCAGGCCGTGCGCACCGCCCACGAGGCGTTCCGCTCGCAGGCGTGGTCGCGCATGGACCCGTCCGAGCGGGGGCGCCTTCTCTGGAAGCTCGCCTCGCTCGTCCGCGCGAACCTCAACAAGCTCGCCGAGGTCGAAACGCTCGACAACGGAAAGACGCTTCGCGAGGCCAAGGGCGACGTCGCCTACACGGCTTGGCTCTTCGAGTACTACGGCGGCCTTGCCGACAAGATCGAGGGCGAATCCATCCCCGTGCCCGGCCCGCGCGTCAACTACACGCTGCGCGAGCCGCTTGGCGTGACGGCGCACATCGCGCCCTGGAACTACCCGCTCCTGCTTTCGTCGCGCTCGATCGCGCCCGCGCTTGCCGCCGGCAACACGGTCGTCGCCAAGCCCGCGAGCCTCACGCCGCTGTCGCTCCTGCACCTGGCCGAGCTCACGGAGCAGGCCGGCTTCCCGCCCGGCGTGTTCAACGTCGTGACCGGCGGCGGTCGCACGGTGGGCGAAGCGCTCGCTTCGCACCCGATGGTCGACGGCGTCACCTTCACCGGAAGCGTCGAAACGGGCCGCCAGGTCTTCGAGGTCGCCGCGCGCGGCATCAAGCAGGTTTGCCTCGAGCTTGGGGGAAAGGGCCCCCAGGTCGTCTTCCCGGACGCCGACCTCGACAAGGCTGCAAAGGGCGTGGGCTTTGGCATCTTTGCGAACGCCGGCCAGATGTGCTGGGCCGGGTCGCGCTTGCTCGTGCACGCCTCGGTCCACGACGACGTCGTGGCGCGCGTGCGGAAGTTCGCCGAAGGCCTGCGCGTGGGCCCGGGCGTCCTGGAGACGAGCCAGATGGGGCCGGTGTGCGGGCCCGAGCAGCAGCGGCGCGTGCTCGACTACGTGAAGACCGGACGCGACGAGGGCGCGCGGCTTGCCACGGGCGGCAAAGCGCTCGACGAGGGCGCCCTTGCAAAGGGATCGTTCGTGACGCCCACCATCTTCGACGGCGTCAAACCGTCCATGCGCATCGCGCGCGAGGAGATCTTCGGCCCGGTCCTCTCCGTGCTCACCTTCGAGACGCCCGAGGAGGCCGTCAAGATCGCCAACGACTCGAGCTTTGGCCTTGCCGCCTCCGTCTGGACGGGCAACGTCGGCACGGCGCACACCGTCGCGCGCCAGTTGGAGTCCGGCATGGTCATGGTGAACGAGGGCCCCGTCACGTTCCCCATGACGCCCTTTGGCGGGTACAAGGAATCGGGGTTGGGACGAGAGCAAGGGATTGGGGCCTTGCAGCACTACACGCGCGTGAAGAACGTGAGCGTGAGGTACGGGTAGGGAAGAAGTGGCATCGGGGGGAGGGAACTGGCGCGCGGATCGAAGAAACCTGCGAAGTCCTCCAACGGTGCAACGCTTGGCTTCGAGGCCAAGCTCTGGGCCGCCGCCGACGCTCTGCGCAACAACATGGACGCGGCCGAGTACAAGCACGTCGTTCTGGGCCTCATCTTCCTCAAGTACATCAGCGACGCGTTCGAAGCAAAGCACGCGGAACTCGTCGCGAACAAGTCCAAAGGCGCCGACCCGGAAGATCCCGACGAGTACCGCGCGGTGAGCATCTTCTGGGTCCCGCCCGAAGCGCGCTGGCCGCATCTCAAGAAGCAGGCCCCCCAGCCCACGATCGGCCAGCTCGTGGACGACGCGATGGCCGCCATCGAGCGGGACAACCCGTCGCTCAAGGGCGTCCTGCCGAAGGATTACGCTCGCCCCGGCCTCGACAAGCAGCGTTTGGGCCAGCTCATCAACCTCGTAAGCGACATCGAGCTTGGCGGCCCGGCCGAGCGCGCCAAGGACACGCTGGGTCGGGTCTACGAATACTTCCTCTCGCAGTTCGCCTCCGCCGAGGGCAAGAAGGGCGGCCAGTTCTACACGCCCACGCACGTCGTCCGCGTGCTCGTCGAGATGCTCGCCCCGTACAAGGGCCGCGTATTCGACCCGTGCTGCGGCTCGGGGGGCATGTTCGTGCAGAGCGAGAAGTTCATCGAGGCGCACGCGACCGAGAACGGTAACGGCGGCGGAAGCAAGCCCAAGGCCGCCCGCGAGAAGGCCGGCATCTCGATCTACGGCCAGGAGTCGAACTACACGACGTGGCGCCTTGCCAAGATGAACCTCGCGATCCGCGGCATCGACGCGCAGATCGCCCACGGCGACAGCTTCCACAACGACAAGCATCCCGACCTCAAGGCCGACTACGTTCTCGCCAACCCGCCGTTCAACGACAGCGACTGGCGAGGCGAACTCCTCAAGGACGACAAGCGCTGGGTCCACGGCGTCCCGCCCGCGGGCAACGCCAACTTCGCGTGGGTGCAACATTTCCTCCACCACCTCGCCCCAAACGGCATTGCCGGCTTCGTGCTGGCCAACGGCAGCATGAGCAGCAACCAGTCGGGAGAAGGCGAGATCCGCAAGAACATCGTCGAAGCCGACCTCGTCGACTGCATGGTCGCGCTGCCCGGCCAGTTGTTCTACTCGACGCAGATTCCCGTCTGCCTGTGGTTCTTGACGAAGAGCAAGAAAGACCCGCGGTTCCGCGACCGGCGCGGTCACACGTTGTTCATCGACGCGCGCAAGATGGGCACAATGGTGGACCGCGTCCACCGCGAATTGACGACCGAGGACGTCGCAAAGATCGCAGGGACGTACCACGCTTGGCGCGGCGACCCCGGCGCGGGCAAGTACGAGGATGTTCCGGGCTTCTGCAGGAGCGCCAAGTTGGAGGAAATCCGCAAGCACGGACACGTGCTGACGCCGGGGAGGTACGTGGGCGCGGGGGCAGTGGAGGACGACGGCGAGCCATTCGACGAGAAGATGAAACGTCTCGTGGCGACGTTGAAGGAGCAGCAGGCGGAGGCCAACAGGTTGGACAAGGCGATTGCGACCAATCTGGAGGCGCTTGGATATGGGCGTTGAAGGATGGACCCTGACCCGACTCGGCGACCTCGTGGAGATCAAGCATGGATGGCCTTTCAAAAGCGAGTTCTACAATGAAGAACTCACTGGCCGGCCGATTGTGGTTGGCGTCGGGAATTTTCGCTACACGGGCGGCTTCCGCTTCGCTGAAACTCAATTCAAAGAGTATCGAGGTGACTACCCGAAAGAATTCGAGTTGGAACCGCGAGATACGCTTCTCATTATGACCTGTCAAACACCCGGTGGTGAGATTTTGGGCATTCCCGCCCGCGTCCCAGAAGATGGCCGCGTGTACTTGCACAATCAGCGCCTGGGACGGGTGGTTGTTCGCGATAGCACTCGCGTCGATTCCTCCTACCTGTATTGGCTTTTCCTGTCTCCCGCCTTCAACCGTGAGCTTGTCATATCTGCGAGCGGCACCAAGATTCTCCACACTTCCCCCGCGCGAATTGAAGGCTTCACCTTTGGTCTCCCGCCCGTCCACGAACAACGCGCCATCGCCCACGTCCTTGGCACCCTCGACGACAAGATCGAACTCAACCGGCGCATGAATCAGACGCTCGAAGAGATGGCGCGGGCCATTTTCAAGAGCTGGTTTGTGGACTTCGAGCCAGTGCGGGCGAAGATGGAGAGGCGGGAAACGGGGTTGCCGCCGGAAGTGGAGGCGCTGTTTCCGGATCGGTTCGTCGAGTCGGAGATTGGGGAGGTGCCAGGGGGGTGGGGGGTGGCGCCGCTCTCGTCCTTCATCCACATCCTGAGCGGCGGCACTCCGAAACGTAGTGACCCGTCCTACTGGAATGGCGAGATTCCGTGGTTCTCCGTTCGGGATACCCCGGCGGATTCCGATGTGTTCGTCCTCTGGACAGAGGAAGGCATCACACAGGCAGGCGTGGACAACAGCGCAGCGCAGGTATTGCCTGTGGGAACCACGATAATCACCGCCCGAGGCACGGTGGGCAAACTCGCGCTTGTGGGGGTCCCAATGGCGATGAACCAGTCATGCTTCGGCGTGCGCGGCACGGATTGCTCGGACGTCTTCACGTACTACGTGCTTCGCCAAGCCATCCGTGTGCTCAAGCAGAATACACATGGGTCGGTCTTCAGCACGATCACGCGCGCCACATTTGATTCGGTAAAGGTGGTCGTACCTCCTCCCGAGCCGATGCGGGCTTTCGCGAAGGCGGCGGACCGGCTCTTCGCGCGCATTCGAGCGAACTGCGAGCAAGGCTACACGCTTGCCGCGCTTCGCGACGCGCTGCTGCCGAAGCTCATTTCGGGAGAGGTTCGTGTTCCATCGAAGGTGGCCGTGCGGACTACTTAATGATCCACTTGATCACCACGGTACCACCGCCCGTTGCACAGATTCCGAAGATCAGGCCGAAGAGCGGACGGCTATTTGGTTCTGGCCAAAAGGACGAACCAAGGGCAAACATGATCACAAAGGCCACCACGAAGACGGCGAGATAAATCACCGATTCAGGGATGCTCGACATGCTAATCTCCTACACGGGCACATTGAACGAGGCCACATCGAAGCGAACCTCGATCACCCGTTTCTGCTTGCCATGCGGAACGTCGACCACGAAGGACGGGTTTTGGAAATCGGCCACCATCGGTTTTCGTGGAAGTCCCGCCAAGTACCCCGCGTTGAAGAATCCGGGGGCGGGTAAAACGACTTCCTCGAGTCGGGCCGCCGATGTCACGACGGCTGGAACCTCCGTGTGGCCGGCTGCGTGAAGCGCCGCAACGCGGTGGTAGCCGTTTTTCAGCACGTACATGCCCTGAACGTCCACAACCTGCACCCAGTTGAGCCGGGGTCCAGCGCCAAGCGCCAAACCTACAGGCGTCATGGCGACTTGGAGGATCGCGCTGGGGTCGTCCGTGGCCATCACCATGCGTCGGGGGATTCCGTCGGTGCCGGCCTCCACGTTCATCTCACTGGTTACGGTGAATTCCTTGGGTAGGCACCACTTGAAGATATCCAGGCCTTCCGTCGGCACCGGCGTGTGGTAGGGGTGAAGCCACGGCTGGAACGTGACAAGCGCCTCGATCGGAACGCGCGCGAAGGAAAACGCGCCCGGCGGGTGTCCAAACGCTTTCTGGAATGCGGGCTGGCTTGCAACTTCCTGAGCCCATGCGAGTTCCGCGGCATCCGTCAGCGACTGGAGAATGGGTCGCGGCGGCGCCGCCTGCGGCAACGCCAGCCGCGCTTGCCACGCAGCGGCGTGTTGCGCCTGGATCGACGGGTAGACGTGCGGCCCGACTTGTTGTTCGAGGTGGACCGGGTCCATCCATGCGTAGAGAAGGCGGCTGGTGTTCGTGTTGCTCGCTCCGGTTGGCTTGATCGGCAAAATTCGGGTTGCCATCGATTCTGGCTAAGGCGGGTCGTTCATAGTCAAACTTATTTAGCTAAGCAATAATGCTAAGCTGGTTAAGGAAAGCATGGATCGACTTGTGCACATTGTTCCGTTGGGCTGGGAAATCGATCGAGCCGTTTTGCCGATCCATCATTACCGTGCTCACGAAGTGCATATCCTGTGCAACCCGGAGTCCCGGCCAGAGCAGAAGCAAGCCTATCGCCAGGTCGAGAAAGCGTTAAAGGCGACCGGCGCGAAAGTTTCGCTCGTGATTGTCGATGCAAACGACGACATTCGCGGGATTCTCAGGGAGACCACGCGCCTGATTAAGGCCGCGTTGAAAAACGGCGACCGGGTGTACGTAAACATGTCCGCCGCGGGAAAGGTTGCCGCGGCCGCAGCTACCATCGCTGCTCTAGCGCATCTGCCTCGTGACCGTGGAGTTGTTTATTACGTCCGGCCTGAGAGCTACGTGCATACGGATGAGGACGTAAAGAAGTACGGGCTCACCCGGGGAATGAAGGGTGAGCCAGTTCCCCTTCCGCGATTCGATCTGCGACTCCCGCCCGAGGATGGACAACTTATCTTGCGTGAATTAAGAAAGCGTCTACCGAATCCCCTGACTTACAAGGAGGCAATATACCTTCTTCGCGACGCTGGCGTAAGCGGTTTTGAAGGCGCCAAGTACGAAAAAAATACTCCACGGGCGGAAAAGAACCGCTTGAATGTTCGATTCAACAAGGGCATTCTGCAAAAGTTGCTCGCGGAGAATCTGGTCAAGATACGGCCGAGAGGCCAGCGGCGCGAGATCTTACTTACGAGCGAGGGAGACTACGTGGCGCACCTCTGCATGGGGTCGTAGGCGGCACCTTGAGAGATTCGGCCGCAATGCCCAGTTCGTTTACCTGCAGTTGTATCCGGAGCGGCTCCGAGGGCGGGCCCCGCCTGGTTCACGCAGAACGCAACGGGACCCGCTACGTTCGGACCGCTCCGAATGACACCGCGGGCGACAACTTGTTGTCGTTGCCGAGGACGTGCGGCTAGCCGCTGAGCGCCGCGAAGATGGCGACGGCGATCAGGCCGACCGCGAGCACGCCGAGCGCATCGGCGCTCTCCTGCGACGTGTGCACGCGGGCGCAGAGCTTGTCGTAGCACAGCTCGAATTGGCCTGCGTGCTGGTGCGGGATGTGAGTCATTTTGGTTCACCTCCTCCCAAAACCCGATTGGGCGATATCATCCAAGCTTGATTGCCCGTCGAAGACTATAAGGGTTTTGGAAGATATCAGCCAAAACCTCAGAAAGCAGATCCTTTCTGGGGTGGGGAGATGGCCCGCGTCGAACTGCGCCCAAGCGGCGGCTACGAATACGTCGTTGCAGTCGAAGACGAATATGATCCCCGGCTTCGAAGGTGGCGAAAGAAGATTCTGCAATCGTTCGGAAATGCGCAAGACCCATCGAGCCTTCGCAATGCGCAACAGTTCGTGGCAGCGTACAACTTTGGAAAGGAATTACGAAATGCCGGTCAGCCGCTCTCCGACGAGCAACTACAAGACGCCCTGAAAGGCTTGATTGCCATCGGTTTGCTCGTGCTTGTCGTGGCCGCTCTCGCGAAGAGGTAGCGAGCTATAGCGCCGTCTGCGGTGACATTCGCGGCGCCGTCCACAAGTCCTCGGCCAGCGGGACAAGCCGGTGCTCGGGAACGAAATGGTAGGCGGGCTTCTTGACCTTTTGTTGGAATCCCGGTTCCGCGCCGCGGTCGAACACGATGCTCGGCCGCTGCTGACGCCACGCCCATTCCAACTGGTTGATCGTTCCGCCGGACGTTCGCGTTGCTGCGACCACGAGGAGGCGCGCGAGTCCACTGATGATCCGATTCCGGCGCAGGAAGGATCGGGGGGTCACCTCGACGGCTTGCGTCGTTTCGCTCACGATGCAGCCCGAGGCGCGGACCATGGCGTATTCGTCGCTGCAAAGCAATGGGATCGTGTCGAGTGGGCTCCCCGGTACCACGCCCACCACGACGCCGCCCGCCTTGGCACCGTGTCGGGCAGCGAGCTGGTCAGTTCCGCGCGCCATTCCGGTGATAATTGGGATTCCAAGGTGTGCCAGCTTCTCCGAAAAGCTGCGCGCGATTGCTTGGCCCCGTTCGCTTGGTTCGCGACTTCCCACGATTGCGACTCCAGTGCTGAGATGGCGAAGCGAGCCTTGGACATGCAGGACGAGTGGGGGCAGTTCGATCGATCGAAGTTGCGGGGGGTATCTCGGATCTGTGATCGGGATGGAGACGACGCCTTGACTCCACATCCGCTCGAGAGCTTCGCGCGTACGCTCGACCTGCTTTTGCCACTCGGGCTGTAGCTTGCCCCAATCGTGGATCATGCCTGCGAGCGCCTCAGGCGGGAGCGCGGCCGGGAGCGTTGTCAAGGGAGGCGTAAGCGTCGGGCCCCACCGTTCCCAAGCGGACGCCTGCAGGTCGCTTGCCGCAGCCAAGGCAACAAGCGCCGGATCGGCTTCAGTCACAGTAGCCCTCCAAGTGCTCTTTGGTGCAGAACTTCGCGAAGGCGAGCAGGCGGACGTCGCTTGCGCCGGCCTGCCGGAGCGCGTGGGCGGCTGAAGCAGCGGTAGTTCCAATGGTTGCAAGGTCGTCGACCACCAGGATCTTTTCGCCCATGAATTGCGCTTGCGCCTCAATTCTAACTTCATCCAAGAGCTTGCCGAAAGTTTCGGGCTCCCTCTTGCCTTCCTGCGCTGACCGTGGAGGGTTGTCGTCCACGCGGACCAAGACGTCATGGGCTGGAAGGTCCAGCACCTTGCCTACCGCACTTCCCATTGCAAATGACCGGGTCGTGCCTCGCTGGCGACTACTGGGACAAGGCACGACAAGTTCCGGCCGCCAAGGTTCCTCCTGCCATGTCAGCTCGTCCAGGAAGGCCTGCGCCGATGCCGTCATCATGGCTTCCGTTAATGCGCGATCCGTTTTGGCGCGTTGGATGATAGCGGTGCCCGGGTGCTCGCTCTTGGCCTTCAGGTACGTGGTCAGGCTCCAAGCCTTTGAAATGCCCTTTGGCGAATAGATCGGAGAATTCCGGTTGTAGCAGATCGCGCATAGTCCGGTTGCGGCCCAGAACTTTTCCAGCATGGGTGAGCTACATTGGTTGCAGCGATAGGCGATCATTGGCACCGCGTAGCTTGAGACGAGGCGGGTCTTCCAAATGGCGCTGGCGCCGGGCAGCACGTGCCCCTATTCAGTCGCCCACCGATCAAGGTTTCGTGTCTCGTCCCACCGTGAACACTTTCAGTGATCCTACACAAGCGTTCATTCCACGGATCATGATTGGCCGCCCGAGCGGATGCTAGTCGCCGTGCGCGGGGGATTATGAAAGCCGTGCTGGTCAAGATATGGGCCGTGGCAATGGCGATTCTCGCCGTTCCACTGATCCTGTCCGTTCTCAACTTCGGAATTGGCACCGTCACGAATCCAAGGGATACCGAGGCAAATGCGGAGCGGGCGGCAGATGTTATCGGGAAAGCGATCGAGCACGAACGGCCGGCGTGGCTGGATCCCACTTCGCTTTTTCTCGCATTGTTGGCCGCCGCCTTTCTTGTTCTTGTCGTGTCTCCGTACCTTGGGATTCGTTAGGGCTCCGCGTGGCGTGAAAGGCTGGCGCCTCCGCTTCGCTCCGGCGCCGACGGCTGCCCGCGATGGAATAAGGCTTCCGGCTGAACTGGTATGATAAAAGTATAATAAAGTTGCGAGTTCGACAGGTGGACCATGATTACGGGGCATCCGGCCGGGGGCGCCGGTGGGTATCCCCATCCCGCGGGTGATAACCCCAAATATCCCCAAGATATCCACAATGCGTGAGCTTCACCGAGTCCGTCGTCGAGGATGCGGCCCTCGCCTGGCTGCAGAAGCTGGGCTACGCGGTTCTCCACGGGCCCGACATCGCCTACGGTGAGGCCGCCGCCGAGCGCACGGATCCGGGCTTCCGCGACGTCGTTCTCGAAGGGCGCTTGCGCCACGCGCTTTCTCGCCTCAACGGGGACCTTCCGCCCGAAGCCGTGGAAGAAGCCTTCCGCAAGATCACCCGGACGGACGCGCCATCGCCGCTGGAGCGGAACCGTCTCCTTCACCGCATGATCGTGGACGGGGTCACGGTCGAGTATCGGCGCCCCGACGGTTCGATCGCAGGTGCCCAAGCGCGCGTCGTGGATTTCAATTCAGTCGAGCGCAACGACTGGCTTGCTGTGAACCAGTTCACGGTCGCGGAAGGCCAGCACGTTCGACGGCCCGACATCGTCCTTTTCCTCAACGGTTTGCCCGTTGCGGTGCTCGAACTCAAGAACGCTGCGAGCCAGAACGCGACCGTCGAGACCGCAATCCAGCAATTGCAAACCTACCAAGCGCAGATTCCCGCCCTGTTTGGACATAACGTCGCGCTCGTCGCGTCGGACGGCGTCCAGGCGCGCGTGGGGGCACTTGGTGCAGGGAAGGAATGGTTCAAGCCATGGCGCACGACGACCGGCGCCGAGCAAGCGCCGGCCGAGACGCCCGCGTTGCAGGTGATTCTTGAAGGAATGTTCGAGAAGCGACGATTCTTGGACTTGGTTCGCCACTTCGTCGTGGTTCAGGACGAAGGCGGGGGCAAGCTCACGAAAATTCTCGCAGGCTATCACCAGTTCCACGCCGTGAACGTCGCCCTCGGGGAGACGTTGCGCGCCAAGGGCCCACGGACAGCGGAAAGCACGGCGGGGAAGGAAGGTCTCCCCGCCAAGCCACATGGCGGAGACCCGGGCGACCGCCGCGTGGGCGTCGTGTGGCACACGCAGGGTTCCGGCAAAAGCCTGTCGATGGCTTTCTACGCCGGCCGTTTGATCCTCCATCCGGAAATGGAGAATCCGACGCTTGTGGTCCTCACGGATCGCAACGATCTGGACGACCAGCTCTTCGGAACGTTTGCCAAGTGCAAGGATCTTCTCCGCCAGCCGCCGGTCCAAGCGGCCGACCGCGGCGATTTGCGGGAGAAGCTGCGCGTGTCGGGCGGCGGCGTGGTGTTCACGACGATCCAGAAGTTCTTGCCCGAGATCAAGGGCGACAAGCATCCCATCCTCTCGGATCGAAGGAACGTCGTGGTGATCGCCGACGAGGCCCATCGCAGCCAGTACGACTTCATCGACGGCTTTGCAAGGCACATGCGCGACGCGTTGCCCAACGCGTCGTTCATCGGCTTCACCGGAACGCCCATCGAGGCGACCGACAAGAACACGCGTTCCGTCTTTGGCGACTACATCAGCGTCTACGACATCCGGCAGGCGGTTCTCGATCAATCCACGGTGCCAATCTACTACGAGGGGCGCTTGGCAAAGTTGCAGCTCAAGGAGTCCGAGCGCCCACGAATCGACTCCGAGTTCGAAGAGGTCACCGAGGGTGAGGAAGTCGAACGGAAGGAAAAGCTCAAGACCAAGTGGGCGCAAGTCGAAGCCGTCGTGGGCTCGGAGAATCGTTTGAAGCGAGTCGCCCGCGATCTCGTGGAACACTTCGAACAGCGGCTTGCCGCGTTGGATGGCAAAGCCATGGTCGTCTGCATGAGCCGCCGAATCTGCGTCGAGCTCTACCGCGAAATCGTGGCCCTTCGTCCCGATTGGCACCATGAGGACGACGAGGGCGGAATCCTCAAGGTCGTCATGACGGGGTCGGCGTCCGACACGCTGGATTGGCAACGCCATATTCGCAACAAGGCTCGCCGCGAATCGCTGGCCAAGCGGTTCCGCGATGCCAAGGACCCGTTCCGGATCGTGATCGTCCGCGATATGTGGCTGACGGGCTTTGACGCGCCCAGCCTGCACACGATGTACGTGGACAAGCCGATGCGAGGCCATGGCCTCATGCAGGCCATCGCGCGCGTCAATCGCGTGTTCAAGGACAAACCCGGCGGCTTGGTCGTGGACTATTTGGGAATCGCGGACGAGCTCAAGCAAGCGCTTGCCACGTACACCGAGAGTGGCGGGACCGGAAAGACTGCGGTGGACCAAGAGGAAGCGGTCGCGGTAATGCTGGAGAAGTACGACATTTGCCGCGGGCTTTTCCACGGTTTCGATTGGTCTGACTGGTCGTCCGGGACACCGCAGGACCGTTTGGGTCTCCTCCCGGCCGCTCAAGAGCACGTCCTTGCCCAGCGCGACGGCAAGGCCCGCCTTCTTCGCGTCGTCACCGAACTCTCCCACGCCTTCGCGCTTGCGGTCCCGCACGAGGAAGCCATCCGCATCCGTGACGACGTGGCGTTCTTTCAAGCCGTTCGCTCGGTGCTCGCAAAGGGCGATCCCGGCGAGCGCCGGACGGACGAGGAACTCGACCGCGCCATTCGCCAGATCGTGTCCAAAGCCGTCGTGTCCGGCGACGTCGTGGACATCTTTGCCGCCGCGGGGATCAAGAAACCGGACATTTCCATTCTCTCGGACGAGTTTTTGACCGAGGTAAGAGGACTACCGCAGCGGAACTTGGCTGTGGAACTGCTGCGCAAGCTGCTTTTGGGCGAAATTCGGACGAGGTCAAAGCGGAACGTCGTCCAAGCGCGGTCGTTTGCCGAGCTCCTGGAGCAAAGCGTTCGTCGCTACCAGAATCGGGCGATCGAGGCCGCGCAAGTGATTGAGGAACTCATCCAGCTTGCCAAGGAGATGCGAAGGGCCGCGGCGCGCGGGCATGACCTTGGTCTGTCCGACGACGAGGTCGCCTTCTACGATGCGCTTGAAGCCAACGACAGCGCCGTGAAGGTCTTGGGGGAGCCCACGCTAAAGACGATCGCCCGTGAGCTGGTGGAGGCAGTTCGCGACAACGTCACGATCGACTGGACCGTCCGCGAAAATGTGCGAGCCAAGCTCCGCGTGATCGTCAAGCGCATCCTTCGCAAGTACGGATACCCGCCGGACAAGCAGGAGCGGGCCACCCATCTCGTGCTGGAACAGGCCGAGACGCTCACGGACTTCTGGCTTCAGGCATGAGGGGCCACCGGCGGGCACATGCCAAAGATGCAGTAAGGCTCGCCATCGACGGGTTCATCGACAGTTGACAGCACCACGCGCCCGCATTGGCACCGTCTGGGTTTCTTCGCCCGCATTCGGTTTCGGAGTTTGCGGGCGGAAGAAGAGATTCCCCGCTGGGTCGGCGAAAGGTCATCCTGAAATTGCGCCGGGCGCGGCAAGCAGGCAGTCGGTCCGCCCGGCGTTCACCACGCTTGAATTCTATCCGGCGATCATGACCCTGCTTCGCGCTCCTTGCGACCGACTCGTCGGGCGCAGCGGCTCTTGAAACTCTAACCCCTCGCTCGCCCGAAACTCTTTCGAGCAAAACGTGGGTGCGCATTTCGTGAAGCCCGGTGCAGCTGGCCTGCTCATTCTGCTTACCCTCACCCCCGGCTGCCTCACCCCTTCCCTTCCCAGCGAAGGCATCTGCACCGGCACGTTCCTCGCTCCCGTCGCGCGCGTGGTCGACGGCGACACGCTCGACGCCGCGGGCTGCGGCCGCGTGCGTCTTGCGCTCGTCGACTCGCCGGAACGGGGCGAAGCGGGCTTCGAGGAGGCGACGGGCTTCACCAACGCGACGTGCCCCGTGGGCGGCGAGGCGACGTGGCGGCGCGACGCGGGCCAGCCGACGGACACGACGGGCACGCGCATGGTCGCGGTCGTCGAGTGCGGAGGCGTGAATCTCAACGCCGCGCTGCTTGACGCCGGCCACGCGCGGTTCCTGCCGCAGTTTTGCGCGGTGAGCGCGTTTGCGGGCGAGGAGTGGGCGCGGCCGCACTGTCGAGGGGCTTAAGCCCGCGCCCGCGTTGTGCTCCCGCGTTGCTGCGCATTTCCCGCGCCTTGCTGTCGGAGGTTCGCGCGCACGCCGCCGCGACGTTTCCGGAGGAGTGCTGCGGGTTTCTGTTGGGGGAGGCGGCGGGCGACGATCGCACCGTGCGCGCGGTCGTGCGCGCCGCGAACACGTTTGCGCCTCCGGAGCTTCGGGCGCGCCACTACGCGTACGACCCCTTGGCGCTCGTGCGCGCGGAGGAGGAGCAGGCCGCGCGCGGTTTTGAGCACGTCGGATTCTACCACAGCCACCCGACGGGCGTGGCGCGGCCCAGCGAGTACGACCGCCTGCACGCGGGGTTCGCCGGCCAATCGTACCTCATCGTGGCCGTGACCGCCAAGGGGCCGGGCGAGGCGGCGAGCTTCGCGCTTTCCGCGGACAGGACCTTTAAATCCGAGGAGTTGTTGGTCCTTCCGTGACTGTCACCGTCCGCATCCCCACGCCGCTTCGCGCCTACGCCAAGGGGCAGGCGAGCGTGACCGTCTCGGCCGCCAACGTGGGCGAGGCGCTGCGCGCGCTTGCCGCCGACCACGGCGAGCTTCGCAAGCATCTCTTCGACGAATCGGGCGCGCTTCGTCCCTTCGTGGCCGTGTACGTGAACGGCGAGGACGTGCGGCACCTGCAGCAGGACGCGACGCCCGTCAAGAGCGGGGACACGCTCGTGATCGTGCCGGCGGTGGCGGGCGGCCAGGTGGGGGGTGGACGTTCGGTCGCTTCGCCCTACGGTCTCACGCGCGACGAGATCCGCCGCTACTCGCGCCACCTCATCCTGCCCGACGTGGGGCTCGAGGGCCAACGCAAGCTCAAGGAGGGCCGCGTGCTCGTCATCGGCACGGGCGGCCTCGGGAGCCCCGTCGCGCTCTACCTTGCCGCAGCAGGCGTGGGAACGATCGGCCTTGTCGACTTCGACGTCGTCGACGAGACGAACCTCCAGCGGCAGATCCTGTTCTCGGCCGACCACGTCGGCAAGAGCAAGGTGCAGGCGGCCAAGGAGCGGCTCCTTTCGTTGAATCCCGGAATCGAGGTCGTCGCGCACGAAGAGAGGCTCACGAGCGGGAACGCGCTTCGCGTCTTCGCCGACTACGACGTGATCGTGGACGGAACGGACAACTTCCCCACCCGCTACCTCACGAACGACGCGTGCGTTCTCCTGGGCAAGCCCAATGTGTACGGCTCCATTTTCCAGTTCGAGGGGCAAGCGTCGGTCTTCTGGGCGGAGAAGGGCCCCTGCTACCGGTGCCTGTACCCGCAACCGCCGCCGCCCGGGCTCGTTCCAAGCTGCGCGGAGGGCGGCGTGCTCGGCGTCCTCCCGGGCGTCGTGGGCGCCATCCAGGCCACGGAAGCCTTGAAGCTCCTCTTGGGCAAGGGCGACTCGCTCGTCGGGCGCCTGATCCTCTACGACGCGCTTGGCATGACCTTCACGCAGCTCACCCTTCGCAAGAACGCGAAGTGCCCCGCGTGCGGAACGCGCGAGATCCGCGCGCTCATCGACTACGAGGAGTTCTGCGGCCTGCGCGGACAGGAGCCGCAGGCGCCCCAGGGGCGCGTCCCCTCGGTCACGGCCACGGAGCTTGCCGCGCGCCTTTCGGCGGGCGAGAAGATCCGGCTCGTGGACGTCCGCAACCCGAACGAGTGGGAGATCAACCGCATCGAGGGCGCGACGCTCATCCCGCTTCCCGTCTTCCCGGAGCGCGTGAACGAGCTTTCCACAGCCGACGAGATCGTCGTGTACTGCCACACGGGCATGCGCAGCATGAACGCGACGAAGTTCCTGCTCGACCTTGGCTTCAGGAAGGTGCGGAATCTTCATGGCGGAATCGCGGCATGGGGCCAGGAAGTTGACCCTGAAATGCCCATGTACTGAGGCGCGAGCGTGGCAACGATGGAGCTTGTCGTCCGGAACCTCGACCCCGAGCGCGACGCGATGGAATGCGTGGCGCCCTCGGGAGCCGTCATGACCTTCGACAACCCGCCCGAGGGCCGCCACGGCGCAAGCCCGCTTGAGCACCTCCTCGCATCGCTTGGAGCCTGCGCGCTCGTGGACGTCGGCATCGTCCTTCGCAAGAAGCGCCTCTCCTTCCGGAACTTGCGCGTGACCTGCACGGGCGAGCGGCGAGAGAAGCCCTACCCCCGCTCGTTCACCTCCCTCAAGCTCCGGTTCGAGGTGGAAGGCGACGTGCCGTCGGCGGCCTTCGAGGAGGCCGTCCGGCTCTCAGTGGACAAGTACTGCTCGGTGGCCGGCACGATCCGCGAGGCCGCGCCCGTCGCGTGGGAGGCCGCCGTCACCGCCCCGCGGTAGCGACTCGTTTCGACAAGGTGAAGCCTCGCCGCGCATGTGCGCGCCCGTGGCCTTGGCCGAGCTTGCCGATCTCGCGCCCTACCTTGTCGTCTCGTTGAGCGAGTGGCAGACCTACGGCCTGTTCTTCCTGCTTGGAAGCTTCGCCGTCGCAAGCCTCTCGGACATCCGGCACCTTTCCGCGCAGCGCGAGTTCATGGAGTTCTGGATCGTCTTTGCGCTTGTCATGCTCGTCCTCGACGCGGCCGCCGCAGGCTTTGCGCTTGGCGCGCCGCTTCTTGCCAAGTGGGCTCTCGTGGCCCTCCTCTCCGTCCTTTCGTGGGAGCGCGTGGGCGGCGTCTTCGCCCTTGCGCGGGCCGACGTCGCCGCGCTTGCCGCCGCGGCAAGCCTGCTCTCCGCCTTCCTCGTCGTCCTGTTCTTCCTGTTCGCCAAGGCGCTGAGCTACCCGCTGGGCCGGCTGCTTCGCAAGGGGCAGTACTATCCGTTCCTGCCCGTCGTCACGCTTGCCACGATCGTGCTCATGGCCGTGGCGCTGTGGCTTCCGCCGTTTTTCCCGCGCCCGTCCTAGCCGTCGTGTCCCTTTTTATACCTGAATGGCTTACCGCCCACGCCAAGCGCCCAATCGCGCGGATAGCCAAGCTTGGTCTAAGGCGCTAGATTGAGGGTCTAGTCTCGAAGGAGTTCTCAGGTTCAAATCCTGATCCGCGCACTATGGGGCCGTCGGCGCAGCCGACGGCCCATGTTGCGGTCAGGATATTGACCGGAGGTTCACCGGAGGCCGCGCGGGGCGCGGCCGACGGCGACGTGGAACCGAGCGAAGCGAGGTTCCACGGAGAATCCTGATCCGCGCACTTCTTGGCTGCCAGCGGCAGCCAACAGTGCGCGAGGATGAGGAGCGACGCTTGCGCCGCAGGCGCAAGCGAGCGAACTCATCGGTAGCCGAGCGCGGGTCGGCGCGGCGGCAGGCCCATCGGGGCACCTGCGCGAGTGCTGGAGAGCCAGCGGCAGCGAAGCACGACGTATACACATGTATACATACGTATACATCTGCCGACGTCCGGCCTGAGCGCCCGGAAGCCCGCCGTCTGGCCGCTTCCGTTCGGAAATCGCCATCCGCGGTGAAAAAGTTCAAACGGGCGAGGGCGCCGTAGCTTCGTCATGCTTCGCGTGGCAGTCTTAGTCCTGGCGGCCGGCGTGTCAGGCCTTCCCGTGCTCGTCGAAACGCCGGCGGACGCGCCGTCGTTGCAAGACGATCCCTGGTTCCAACAGTGGGCCGCCGAGCGGTCGGGCGTTCAAACGGCGCCCGTCGGCGAGACGTTCGAGTTCCACTGCAAGGCCTACTCGCCCTGCGCGGCGCTGCGGTTCGTGGCACCGGAGGGCGCCCGCGGCTACCGCATGACGCTGGGCTCGCAGCTGGCCGGAGGCTACGGCGCTCGCGCGACGGGACTTTCGGACGTGGCGCCGCAGGCCGAGCACATGCTCGACCAAGGCGGCTGGAGCCTGGGCGGATACGGCTTTGGCCGCGGCGGCCCGCAGGAGTTCACCTGGAATCTCCGCGAGGACATGGGCAGCGCGCGAGAGTGGACCTTCACGTTCTCGCCCTTGTCGGGCGAGGAAGGAGGCTTGATCCGGGTCCTGCTCGAGTGGCTGCCGTCCTCGACCGACGCGTCGGGCAGCTAGGCTCGACCGGTACGACCGCTTGCTTCTTGCGCTCGCATTCGATTCGGGCCTGCGTTGCCGTCTCGCCCCCGCAACGTCCGCATCCTCGCAGCCGTGAGCGCGCTCCAGGATCTCGCAAGCGAGATGGTCTTCCCGCTCCTGCCGCTCTTTCTCGTGGGGCCCCTTGGCGCGCCCGTCGTCGCGGTCGGCTTCATGGAGGGTCTCGCCGAGACCGTTTCGGCCGCGCTTCGGCTGGGCGGCGGGCACGCGAGCGACCGGACCGGTCGGCGCAAGCCGTTTGTCGTGGCCGGTTACGCCGCCTCCGGTCTTGCCAAGCCGCTGTACGCTCTTGCCTCGGTCTGGCCGCACGTCGTTGCCGCGCGGTTCCTCGACCGCGTTGGCAAGGGCGTGCGCACCGCGCCTCGGGACGCGCTGTTGGCCGACTCCTCCGACGCGCGGCGGTACGGAGCGACCTTCGGCTTCCACCGCGCGATGGACACGTTGGGCGCCGTGGGCGGGTCCGCGGCGGCGTTGGCCGTCGTGGTGCTCGCGGCCGGCCAGACGCCGTTCCAGTCGGTTTTCGTGTTGGCCGCCGTGCCGGCGTTGGCCGCCGTGCTCGTGGCGACGCTCGTGCGGGAGGTTCCCGGCACGCCGCGCGCTCCGCTTCGTCTCCGCGGCGCGCTTGCCGCGCTTCCGCGCCCGCTCAGGCTCGTGCTTGCCGCGTCGGGTCTCTTTGCGGTCGCCCGGGTGAGCGACGCCTTCCTCCTCGTGCGCGCGCACGAGTTGGGCGCCGGATTGGCGGAGGCTCTCGCGCTCTACGTGCTCCTGAACATCGTCTTTGCCGCCACCGCGATTCCGGCTGGGCGGTTGGCCGACCGCGTCGGACGGTTGACGGTCCTTCTCGCGTCTTTCCTCGTCTTTGCGGTCGTCGCCTCGGGCTTTGCGCTTGCCACGCGCGAGACGCTTCCCGTCTGGTTCGCGGCCGCGGGGCTTTTCCTGGGACTTTCCGACGGGGTCGCGCGGGCGGCCGTGAGCGAGCTTTCGCCCGCCGGCTTGCGCGGGACGGCGCTTGGCGCCCACAGCGCGGTCCTCGCCTTTGCCGCCCTTCCGGCGGGAACCGCGCTTGGCGCCGTGTGGCAGCTCCTTGGCGCGCCGGTCGCCTTCGCGCTTGCGGCGGCGGTGGCGCTTGCTTCCGCCGTCGTATTGGCGTGGGCGCGGCGCGAGGCCCAAAAAGGTATATCCGGCGTTCCCGCATGAGGCGCCGTTGCCCGTCTACCTCCTGCGGTACGGCGAGATCGGCGTGAAAAGCGCGATCGTCCGATCGCGCTTCGAGCGCAAGCTCGGCGACAACCTCCTTGCGCTCCTGTCGGCCCGCGGCGCGAAGGGCGGCATCGAGCGCGAATGGGGGCGCCTGCGGCTGCGGTGCGACGACGATGCGGCCGCCTCCGACGCGCTCTCGCATCTTTTTGGCCTCGTCTCCTGGAGCCGCGTCACGGAGCTTCCCGCCGACCCGTCGGCGCTGAAGGAGCACGCGGCCTTGCGCGCGGGCGCGCTCCTTGGCGCGGGAACGCGGTTTGCGATCCGCGCGCGGCGCACGGGGGAGCACGCCTTCACGAGCGCGCAGGTGGCCGGCGAGATCGGCGCGGCCGTGCTGGCGCGCGTTCCGGCCGCCCGCGTGGACCTCTCGGCGCCCGAGCGCGAGTTCTTCTTCGAGATCCGGGACGAGCGCGCGTACTACTACGAATCCGTGGAGCCGGGACCCGGCGGCCTGCCGGCTGGCGTGGAAGGCGTTGCGGCGGCGGCCGTGGGGGACCTTCGCGGCGCCTGCGCCGCGTGGATGGCGTTGCGGCGCGGTTGCGACGTGCTCGCCCTGCCGGTGCCGCCGGGCGGCGACGACTCGATCGCGGCCCTGCGAGCGTGGCATCCGCCTCTTCGCGTTCTGCCGGCCGCGGGAGACGATCCGCTCGAGTGGCGTTCCATCGCCTCGCGCCATGGCGCAAGCGCCGTGTTCGTCGGCGCCTCGCTGGAGCAGGCGGTCGCGCTTCCGGCCGGCGATCCGCCGTTCCTTGCGCCGCTCGTGGCGCTCCGCGACAGCGACGTGGCCCGGCTGTCGGCCGTGGTCCGCGGGCAGTTGCCGCCGTATGCGGTCGCGCGGGAGGTCCTCGCGTGAGGGTCGTCGTCCTGGGCGCCGGAGCGGTCGGAAGCTTCGTGGGCGCGCTCCTTTCCCGGCGTCACGAGGTGACGCTCGTGGCCCGGCGGGCGCACGCGGAAGCCGTCGCCGCCGCCGGGCTTCGGGTCACGGGTGGAACCGATCTTCGTTCAAAGCCGAACGCGGTCATCTCCGTGGCGCAGGCGCCGCCCGCCGATCTTGTCCTCCTCACGACGAAAGCGTACGACACCGAGCGCGCGCTTGCGGAGGCCTCGCCCCTTCTCGTCTCGCGCCCCTTCGTGCTCTCGATGCAGAACGGACTTTCGAACCTCGACCTCGTGGAGGAGGCCGTGGGCCCCTCGCGGGCGCTTGCGGCCGTGACCACGCATGGCGTCACGTTCGTGGCGCCCGGGCACGTCGAGCACGCGGGCGCGGGCTACACGCGCCTGGGATCGCGCGGCGCGCCGCGCGACGAGGTCGCGCGCTTGGCCGACGAGCTCTCCGCGTGCGGGCTTGCAACCGAGCCCGTGGACTCCATCGACGCTGAGCTGTGGGCCAAGGCCATCGTGAACGCCGGGATCAACCCGGTCGCCGCCATCGCGGGACTTCCCAACGGCGCACTCCTTTCCGATCCGGAGCTCCAAGGAGCGATGGAGGCGGCCTGCCGCGAGGCGATCGCCGTGGCCACGGCGGCGCGCGCCCCGCTGCCGGAGGACGATCTCCTGGAGCGTGCGCGGATCACGGCCGAACGGACTGCGGCCAACAAGTGCAGCATGCTCCAGGATCTCGAGCGGGGCCGGCGGACGGAGATCGACGCCATCAACGGGCGCATCGTCGCCCTTGGCGCCCAGCACAGCGTCCCGACGCCCGTCAACGCGACGCTGCTTGCGCTCGTGCACGGCATCGAGCGCACGACGCGCTACTGATTCGCGCGCGCAAGCACGCGTCTCTCCCAGACGAAGATCGGGATCGCGACGAGGCTCATGGCAAGCGCCACCCACATGGTCGCCGTGTAGCCGGCCGCCTGCGCGACGACGCCTCCCATGAGGGGGCCCAGCACGTTGCTCATGGACTGGGCGCTCTGCAGGAGGCCCGTCGAGGTGGCGCGCTCGACGTTTCGCTCCATCACGTACTTGAGCGTGCCCACGTACAAAAGCGCCCACGACAGGCCCAGGACGACCTGGATCGCAAAGAGCGCCGGAAGGTCCGCCGCCGCAGCAAGGAGGAGGAAGGTGAGGGCGGAGGTCGCAAGCCCGCCCACGACCATGGGGACGCTCGCGAAGCGGTCGGAGACGTGCATGAAGGTGAACTGAAAGATTCCGTTCGCCGCGTACAGGAGCCCGATCTCGAGGTGGGTCGCGCCGAGAAGGGCAAGGTGGATCGGGAAGACGGCCCACACGGCCGCCGCGCCGGTGTGCCGGATGGTCATGGCCGTGTACGCGGGAAGGTTGCGGGCGATGACCTCGCGCGGGAACAACGGCACCTGGACGCGGACTTCGGGGCGTGGCGGCAGGAGGAACGAGACGGCAAGCGCGGCCAGCAGGAGCGCCCCTCCGGCCACGAACACCTCGCGCGGATCGCCAAGGAGCCCGGCGACGACGTTGCCAAGCGCAAAGCCGAGGCTCCCCCAGGCGGCGAAACGGCCCGGGCGGCGCGTTTGATCGTACGCGTACGCGATCAAGGCGGCCGGAAAGGCGCCGGACCCGATGCCAAAAGCGACGCGGGCAAGACCGAGCGACACCGGATCCGTCGCGACCGCGACGAGAAGCGAGGTGAGGCCCGCCACCAAGAGGCCCGCCCGCAGGACCAGGCGCTTGGCGCCCAGCCGGTCGGCCGCGCGGCCGGAGAGCCACCCCGCGAAGAACACGGCGGCGCCGTAGGCGGCCACGATGAAACCCACTTCCACGTCCGAGGCGCCAAGGGTCTTGGCGTGCAGCGGGACGAACAGGCCCACGGCCGAGAGGCCAAGATGGCTTGCGATCTGCACCGCGTAGGTGGGGCCGCGCGCGAACTGCAACGCGCCGGCAAGGCGCGACGCTTCGTTAAGGCTTCCCTACGCGGCGGCCGGCGCGGTCGCCGGAAGGCCCGGCGGCGCGGCGGGCGCCGCGGCGGCGGGCACAAGCAGCGTCGCGCGTCCTTCGCGGCGTGCGCCCAGGACGCCGGCCTGCTGGAGACGGCGCACGTGCCAGGAGACAAGCGCGGGGGACATGCCAAGCGAGGCGGCCACCTCTTTCTGCGTGGCGCCCGGCCGGGACCGGACGAAATCGGCGATCTCGCGCGCGCGGTCGTGACGCGTCGCGGCCAGGCGCGCGCGGGTTCCCTCGGGGATTCCCATGGGGAAGTAGCACGTCTTGTTGCCGTGCCGGTTGGCGACGATCATGCGAGCCTCGCGCAGCCGCGCGAGGTGGTACATCGTGGTGCCCCAGCCCGTGCCGGCCGCCTGCGCGATAGCGCTTGCGTGGGTGCCCGGATTCGCGCGGATGAGCTCGAAGATCCGCGCGCGGGCCCCGTTGTCGAGAAGCTCGCGGGGCGCCAGGCGGGAGTAGAGCGGAGCGAGGAAGCCGAGGTAGTGCAGGAGCGAGAGCCCCGCGACGGCGGCCGCGGCGCCGGCGGCGCCGCCGGCGAGCGCGTGGTGCTCGGGGGGAATCGAGGACGGAACCGCTGCGGCGGCGGATCCCAGCGCGGCGATCCCAGCCGCCACGGCCGAGGCAAACACGAGGAGGCCTCGGGCGACCGCGTTTGCAAACGCGACGAGGCCGGAGACCACCGCGTCCGCGGCCCGCGCGAGCCCGTCGGTGACCACGATCGTTCCGCTGGCAAGCGCGGCGCCAAGCCAGGACGCGGCCGACGAGAGCGCCGCGACGACGGCCTCCAGGAATGCGAGCAGCGCGGAGCCCGCCGCGCCCAGTGCCGTTCCGAGCGCACCGGCCGCGCCGGAGAGCGCCAAGCCAGCGCCGGAAAGAAGCGCCGCGACTTGCTCCACAAGCCCGGGCGGGGCCTTCTCCACGGGGGGCGCGGCCTTGCTCGAAATCTGGCGGACCGGTGCGGGCGCGTCCTTGGCCGCGTGGGGCGGCCCGGACCCCGGCTCGACGGGAAGCCCGGGCAGATCGCCGGGCGCGGCGGCGGCGACGCTTGCCGCAAGGATGCAAACGAGGACGCCCGCGAGGATGCTGCGCGCCATGGCCCAAAGCCCGGTGGAACGTGCGCTGGACGCTATATAGGAGTTATGGATACTCCCTTTGAATCAGCCGCAAAGACCGGAAAAAAACCGGACGTTGCATGGTAATGTTGCCATGAGGGCGGTCATTTCGAAGGTTTTCCGAACGCAATACGGACACAGCACGCTTTTCGTCGCGGTCGGCCTTCGGCCCTCCATGGACGCGCGCCCGCAATCGCTCGAGGGCCTTGTCGAACGGCTGGCTTTGCTCACCGCAATGAACGCGATCATGGCGCAGACTTCGTTTCTCGCGATCGAGCGGCTGCGCATCTCCACGCAGGTCGTGGACGAGAACGTCACGAACGACTTTGGCGCGCAGCTGTTTGCCAAGTGCGAGGGGCTCGTCGAGGCCAGCAACCGCGAGATCGAAGCGATCGTGCGGTCGCCGCAGCTCTTCGCCGGTCGCGAAGCCGAGCGCGAGGCCCTGCTTTCGCTCCTGGAGGCTCGCCGCGAATTTGCAGGCAAGCTCGCCCCCGTGCCGCAGAAGAAGCGGGAGTACGAGAGCCTCGAGCGGATGTATCGCTGAAGGCGGCCGATCCCGGGCCTAGATCGTCAGCACGATCTTCCCGAACGTCTCCCCGGCCTGCATGGCGCGGAGGGCCTCCTTGGCCTGGTGGAGCGGCACGACGCGATCGAGGACGGGGCGAAGCTGCTTTTTCCAGACGAGATCCATGACCGCCCGCGTCTCCCGGTCGCTTCCCATGGTCGAGCCGACGACGGACACCTGGCGCCAGAAGATCGGCGCGAGGTCGAACGAAACGTCGTAACCCGTCGTGCCCCCGCACACGACGACGCGCCCGCCTTTGGCGCAGCTGCGGACGCTCTTGGCAAGCGTCTCCTTCCCCACGTTGTCGAAGACGACGTCCACGCCGCGCTTTCCCGTGAGCTGCCAGACCTCCCGGTCCCAGTCGGGTTTCTCGCGGTAGTTCACGACGTGCTCGGCGCCCAGTTCCTTCACGCGCTTGGCCTTCTCCTCGTTGCTCGTGAGCGCGATCACGCGCGCGCCGACGTGGCGGGCGATCTGGACGGCGGCGGGCGACAGGCCGCCGCCGGCGCCCACCACAAGCAGCGTCTGCCCCGAGCGGAGCTGGCCACGATTGAGAAGCGCGCGCCAGGCGGTCTGGTAGACAAGCGGCGCGGCGGCGGCCTGCTCGAACGGGAACCCGAGGGGCATGGGAAGCAGGTTTCGCGCGGGGACCGCCACAAACTCGGCCAAGGTGCCGCGCGCGTGCTCGCCCACGATGCGGTAGCTCCGGCAGAGGCTCTCCTCGCCCGCGCGGCAGGCCTCGCACTCGCCGCACCAAAGGCCGGGATTGATCGCCACGCGGTCGCCGGGTCGAACGCCCGCGACGCCCGGGCCCAGCGCTTGGACGGTGCCTGCCGCGTCGCCGCCAAGCACGTGCGGCATCGCAAGCTTGAGCCCTGGGATGCCCGCAAGCGTGAAGAGGTCCAGCCGGTTGAGCGCGGCGGCCTTCACGTTGACAAGGACCTCGCCCGGGCCCGGTTCGGGCCGCGGGATCTCGCCCTGCCGGATCTCGTCGAGCCCGCCGTGCTTCTCGATGAAGGCTGCGCGCATGATCGAACCCTACAGCTTCACGTTCGTGTTCGTCGCCGCCCCGCCCACTGGAATGTTCTCCGCCCGCCACGCCTTGAGCCACGCTTGCGCCTCGGCCCCGTCCTTGTAGTCGTGGTTCACGTCGACGTCCGCGCTGTGGCACTTGGGGCACTCGGGCGAGGGATAGGAGAGCAGAGCGCCGGGTTGGGAGCCCGACTTCGTGCCGCGCGGGGCCCAGAACTTGTCCGGCGCCACGCGACCGCACGCGCGGCAGCGGAAGATGAAGAGCTCGAAGGCGGGGGCCGTCATGCGGATCGAGGGCACAGGGCGCCCCGCACCTAAAAGGCTGCGGCCGCCGAGGCCGGCGGCGCCAGGGCGTCGCCGGGACCCTCCGCGGGCGCCGCGAGCGCAAGCCCGTGCTCCGTTGCCGCGTAGGAGCGGGCTGCGTCTGGGCGCGGTTGAACCTCAACGAGCCCCTCGCTCGCGAGACGACCGACGCACGCGTGCGCCGTCGCCAACGAGACGCCGGAGCGCGCCGCCAGCTCGCGCAGGCTCCCGGCGGGGCCTTCCCGGAGGGCTCCGAGCAATCTTCGCGCCGAAGGGTCGCGAAGGAGCCGCCGCGCGCGCCGGGCGCTCGGGGGTCGGCCCGGGACATGGAAGCAAAGGCGCTTGCCGACGTTCTCGGCCGCCAGCATGCCGCTGGCCTGCAACCGGCGGAGGTGATAGCCTGCCGTCGTGGCGGAAACGGCAAGCGCCCGCGCCGCCTCGCTTGCCGTGACGCCCTCGTCCCGCTGCGCGAGCTCGTAGAGCCGCTGCCGCAGACGGTGGTCGAGGGCCTCGTTGGGCAGGAGACGATGGAGCAGGGGCAGGGCAAGGACGAGGAGGCCTGCGACAAGACCCAGGATCGCCGGAAGCGGCGGGAACTCCGCAGTTGCGTACGTCTGCGAGAGGCCAGCGTGCGATGCGTCGCCGTCCGACCTTGGAACCGCGACTCGCGTGACGAAAGCCTCCGCGCGCGTGAGGGCCCGCTCCCGGGCGCCTTGCAGTTCGTTTGAGGTCGGCGCCGATCCGGCCTGCCCCCCAAGCGTCAGGGCCGCGTGCGCGCGCCCGACGTGCGCCGCAGGATCCGCGCTGGGGACGCCGAGGTCGGGAAGGTGCGGAAGATCGGGGACGTCGGCGCCGGGAAGCTCCGGCACGGCGGGCGTCTCCAGGACGGGCGCCTCGGGCGAGGGGGTCTCCAGATCGGTGGCGCGCGTTTGCTCGCGCAAGGTCGCGACCTCCTCGGACGTGGAATCGAGACGCTCCCTGGAGTTCGAATGGGCTTCGTCTCGGGCCTCGGAAACGGCGCCCCGCGCCCCTTGGTAGCCTGCGTTGAGCAACTCCGTGGTCTCTTCGTGGGCCGAGCAGGTCGGCAGGCCCTCGCAGGACGAAACGAACATGAGCGCGGAAGCCGGGCCGGCCATCACGAACGAGAGCGCGAGGACGGCCACCGCTGCGGGGACGACGCTGAAGCGCAGTCGCGAACACCTCTCCCGCCGGAAGGTCCGCTTGCCAGTACAAAAGGTTATGCGCGGACGCCCGAACGCGGCGACACGCCGAAGGGCGCAAAGAGATTGGACCCCGGACATCGAAAGCAGACGGCATTCTCGGCAGGAGCCTTGAAATGACGTATGGAACGCCTGCCGCGCAAGGCCCGACCCGGCCTTGAACGTGTCTTGCGCGACCGTTCGGACATCCCAGCCAAGGTTGATGGGCGACGGCGTGGAACGCAACGCCGCCGGCGGCGGCACGGCCGCGCGCCGGTGGAGAGAACCGCATGACAAAGACCCGAATCCGAATCTTGGCCGGCGCCACGGTCGCGTGGCTTGCGCTGCTCCTTGCGACGAGTCTTGTTCCCGGCGGCGCGGAAGCGTCGCACAGGATCACCAGCAAGGACGGCGTCCTCGTCTGCGCCAGCGACGCGGGGTTGTGCGAAACGCTCGTCGGAGCCTATGACTGCGTCTACGACGCGCGCCGCGACGGCTGCGAGCGGCCGCTTCCGGGTCCCCCCTAGACGCTGGAGTGTCGAACCATGCACGCTCGAACTGCAATCTGCCTGCTCGCCGCGATGTTGCTCCTTGGCTCGGGCACGGTCCTTGCCCAGGAGGGCGGCCGCTCCAAGAACGGCAGCCTCGTCTGCATCGGCACGGGCTGCGACCTCGTAATCTGCCTGTACGACCGCCTTCACAAAGAAACGTGCAATTACGAGCGGCCGCTGCCCGGCCTTCCGCCTTGAACTTCCATCTCATCGACGGAGTGAGTCCATGAACCAGAACCCGCGTCTTGCGAGCCTGTCGTCGATCGCCCTGCTCCTGGCCCTTGGCATGCTGGCCGGCGGCGCCGTTGCCGGCCACGGAACGGATCCATGCGAAGGTCCTGGGCTCCCAGCCCATCCTTTGAGCGGCACCGAGTACTGCTGCGACGTGAGCGGCTTCCCGCCTGAGCCGAGCAACTGCCGCGGGCACCTTAGGATGCGCCTGTGAGGGGATTCGAATGACTACACGGATCTTCACCGCCGGACTCCTGCTGGCCCTGGTCGCCGCTTCGTCCCCGGGCGCGACGGCCTACCCGCTGGGCTGCGAGCCTGCCGGCGACGGGCTCGTCTGCCGTGTGCCGCCCGACGGCTGCGACTGGGACGACCAAGCCGACCCCTGCGGCGAGGGCCGCGGGCTCCTCGAGTTCTTGGGTCAGAAGCGAACCGTCGGATTCCGACTCTAGATCACCCGACACCAAACGAGGGATTGAACATGAACCACCGAACCACGAAGACGACCTTCGCGGTGCTCGCCCTTGCGGGCGTGGCGGCCGCGACCATGGTCCCGGGCTTGCTTGTGAACGAGGCGGAGGCCACCGAAGGGCGCTGGATTGGCGTCGGCGTCTGGCGCTGCCAGGGCGACGATCACAGCATCCTCCTCGTGTATCCCTACGTCCTCGAGAAGAATCCCGACACCACGAGCCCTTGCCCGGCCGAAGAACCAGCCACAGAGGGCGAAGGCGACGCGTAGGACACGCCAGCCGACGGCGGTCGTGACCCGAGACTCCGTAGCGCCCTTGCGGCGACCGAGGCGAAACCATGCTCAAGCGCTCCCCCACCTACCGCGCCTTCACGCTGTGTCTGGCTCTTGCCCTGTTGGGCGCCGCAGGCGGCTCCCAAGTGCAGTCGGGCGCCGGAAGCAGCGAGCGCTTCCAGGAGGTCACGCTGCTCTCCGACGGCGACCGGCTTGCCCAAAGCGTGGCCGCCGACCTTGCGGACGTTGCGCGCCAAAGCGACGTTCGTTTGGACCGCGTGGACGTCGCCACCCCACGCGAGTTCCTGGACGCGCTTGCACGTTCCAACGCCAAGCTCGTGATCGTGGTCGCCCACGGGCAGGAAGGCCTGGGCCTCTTCGTGGGCGGAGCGCTTGTTCCTCGCGACGAACTCCTCGCGGCGCTGGAACAATCCGGCGCGCGCCACGTCTTCTTCGCCACCTGCGATCTGGGCTTGCCCGCGCGCGTGGGCGACACGGACGTGACAAGCTTTGCAGGTCCCGTGGACGCGCGCGTGGCCACGCTTCACGCGATCGAAGGCTGGAGCCAGCTCTACGGAGAGCCGTCCACGGTTACGCGCATGGCCGCGGCCTTCGAGGACCTCCTGCAACGATATGGCGGCGCCGACGCGTACTTTGGCCGCCTGTTCCTGCCGCAAGAGCCCCTGCACCACGACAGCCAAGTCAGCCGCGGCTGGAACTGGTACGCGCGCGACAAGTGCTACGACAAGCACACCGCGCCCAACGATCTCGAGTGCGACAAGCAAACCAGCGAGGACGACGAGAAGCTCAGCAAGAAAGCCCAAGCCGGCGCCGCGGCGCAGATGGTCGCCAAGCAGGCGCTTACCGCAAGCCTCGACACGCTCACGCGACTTGGCGTCCTCACGCGCGAAACGGGCCCGCAATTCAACAAGAACTGGAACTACGTGTACATCTTTGGCAAGTGGCCCCCCGGCGCCTTCGATTGCGTGCCCGTGCTGGGGCTTATGGATCTTGTCATTCCCGGGTACACGATCAACAAGCAGAAGCTCGACATGTTCGCGGCCCGCAACGGCGCCGTGACGGGAAAGGTCGAGTTCGACGTGGTCCGATTGGACCTTTGCGGCGCCGTGTACGGCGGCGTGCTTGAAAACCGCAGCGCCGGGGGAGGCGGATCCTTGGCGGCCCAGATCGGCCACCCCCACGCCTACGAGTTCAAGATCGGACGCCTGTGGTGGGGAAAGGAGATCAAGATCCGCGTCGAATCGTGGGTGGGCATCGTCGTCACGGTGGACCTTTCCGCACGCGTGAGCTCCGGCTCGCTCGTGCTCACGCTGGAAGCCTACCTCGACTTTGTCGCCCACGGCTCCATCGGCTGGAAATCCGGCGCCTTCGCCAAACGCCTATGGGGCCCCTTCCACCGAAGCTGGACCTTCGGAGAAAACGGCCAAGCAAACGCGGCTTCCTCGTCCAGCCTCGGGCCGGTCACGCCTACGTTGCCCGGTGCCGTGGAAGGCTCCGAACGCGCCATCCTCTTGGCCTTGGCCGAAGGACACCTGGCCGGGCTTTCGCGCGACCCCGACAAGCGCGCCGCGCTCGAGGGACGCCTGGGCCGCTCCCTCGAAGAGGTTCCGGCTGGCACCGTCCTTGACTTGTCCGACCCGACGTTCCACGCGCTGTTCGTGGGAGACGGCGAGCCACTGCACACGGCCTTGCGCCTGCCCGGTGGCTACGTGCTGGGCTCCGGCGTGCAACCGCGCGTGGGTGGCCTCCAAGCTCGGGAGCTTGCCTCCTGCGCGCCGCTCCTGACCGTCGCGGTCGCCGCCGCCTGCGACGGCCAAGCGAAGGCAACGTCGCAGTCGGCGCCCACGTGCGCCTCGTGGCAAGGCTCGCGCGCCTGCGCCGAGACCGGTGGCAAGCCGGGCGCGTCCCTGGAAACGCGCGAGCCCGCGGGCGAAGCCTTCGCTCGCGCACACGACACCAAGCGCACGGTGGACGACCAGTTCCATGCACGGTGGAACCAAACGTGCAAGGACGCTTCCCGCCTTGCGCCCGGAGGCGCCGGCAACGACACGCTCGCCTTCGCATGCGAGAAGGGTCACCCGGCCTATGACGAGACCGACGCGGACCCCGGACACGTTTGCCAGTTCGCCAACGGGACGTCGACGCCCTGGATCGGTCCCACCGGAACCATGGCCTTTGGTTGTTACCACTACCGCCTGGCCACGGCCGGAGGTTTTCTCGCCCCCGACCACGCGGGGCGCTTCCACGTCGCCACCACCGTGCTTTCGGTGGACGCCAACAAGGACGCCTGGAGCGTCGCCGTGGAATTGTGTCCGCCCGGAGGGATTCCCCTCGCGTGCGACGCCGGCGCCGGGGGCGCCGTCAACATTTCCGATCCGCGCACCTACGACACGGTCACGTGGATCGACCGGCAATTGACGCAATGGTACGAGAGCTTCGACGGAGTCGGCGGCCTGTTCTGCGGGTTCCACCAATGGTCGTGGGCCATGCTCGGCGGCGCAAATCCAAACTGTCCCGTGTAGGAGGGATTTTCACGAGAACACCCGCGACCATACTGGCCCTTGCCATCCTGCTGCCCGGTCTTGCCGCCGCCGACGCAGTCGACGACACGCGCGAGACCCTCGGAGGCGTCGAGCGCGACGCGCGAGACCTTGCAGACCGCATCGCAGAGGACGCGATCGAGGAGGCCCGGTGCCTTCTGCGCGCCCCGCCGCTTGCAACCCACCAGGGGGCAAACGCACGCGCCCAAGGCGCAAGCGGCCGGGCGTTTGCGGCCGCGGAGCTCGCCTACGATGCGGCGACGCGCCACGCCGTGGACGCCGCCACCGACCCGCTGGGTCTTGCAGCCGATCCCGACGCGCGCGCTGCCCAGGCCGACGCCGACGCCACATCGACCTACCAGGCCCTGGATCCCGGGCAGGCGGCCTTGGCGTTGGAGGCCCCGTGGATCGACCACGCCGCGGCAGACTGGAACGCGGCCCGACATTGGGCCATCCAGGGCGTCGTGCTGGGCCAGGACGCTCCCGAGCGCGCGCTGTGCCGCGCGCCCCAAGCGATCCAGGAGGCTCGCAACAACACGCGCTCGCACGTCGAGGAGGCGCTGGAGGATCCCCCCTCGACCCCGACGGCGTCGTCTGCGGCCGGTCCCCTGCCCGTTCCGGGTTTTGGCTCCGGTGGCGATCCCAACAACGGCATGGTCAACCAGACGGTCTGCCCGCGCGTTCCCCTGCAACTGGCTTGCGCCGTCGCGCGCGACGTGGACCGCATCCTGTATTGTGCCGTGAACATGACCGAGACCTTCCCCGGCCAGGCCGCCGGGTTCGTGGAGGATCGCGTGGAGGAAGCCCAAGGCGATCTTCATTCGATCAAGTGCCAGATGCAGCGGCACGCGGTGAACCTGTCGTGGATTGCCGTGGGACTTGCCTTCGACGCTGCCTTCGTGGCCGTCGACGTGGCCTTTGATGCGGCGTTCCTCGTCGTGGACGTAGCGTTGGATGCCGCGTTCTGCGCGATCGACGTCGCGTTCCTCAAGCCTGGCTGCGCGACGGCGATGCCGGGGCAGCTCTTCGGCGCGGCTTCGGGCGTTGCCGGTCGCGCAGCGTCGTGCACGTTGGATGTGGTGGATCAGGTGCCCGGCTTCCCCGCGATCCTGCAGCCGCCCACCCAAACGCCCAACGTGAGGTGCTACGAGTCGGTCGTTGGGTAGGCCGTTGGCGCCGTGCCCTACTCCCCGTCGCGTAACCTCCATATACGTTGTCCGCCCCTCGGACGACGCATGCCGGCGGAAGCGGGGACGCCCAATCTCGTAGGTCGCGACGCGGAGCTGTCGCTCCTGTGGCAGAAGCTCGCGGCCACGCGCGATCACGGTCGCGGGTCGTGCGTCGTGTTGTTGGGCGAGGCGGGGCTCGGGAAGACGACGCTTGTGCGAGAGTTCGAAACCCGCGCCAAGTCGGGCTCCGTGCGTTGGTTCGAGGGCGCCTGCCTGCCCGAAGCGAGCGTTCCGTTCCTACCGTTTCACGACGCGCTCACGAGCTACTTTGCGCTGCGGGAGGACGACAGCAGCGAGAACCGGACCAAGAAGATCAGCGAACGGCTCAAGGACGCCTCGCCCGAGCTCCTGCAGCTCGTGCCCGTCGTGGGCAACATGCTTTCGGCAGGCGCCGGATTGTACCGCGCGCAGCGTCTTGCCCAGGTTCGGGACGCCACGCCCGCCGACCCGCGCGAGGAGCGGGAGCGCCGCTTCGAAGCGATGGGACGGTTCTTGTCCGGCCTGGCCAAGCCGGAGACGCCGGTGGTCGTCTTCGTCGACGACCTGCAGTGGGCCGATTCCTCTTCGCTCGCGTTCTTCCACTACTTCGCCCGCATCGTGCCCAAGCACCCGATCCTGCTGCTGGCCACCGTGCGGGCCGAGGAGGCCGAAGGACCGGCGAACGAGGCTCTCACGATCATGTCGCGCGAGGGGCTCGTCGAGCGCCTTGCTCTCAAGCCGCTGGGTCCCCAGGAGGTGGCGCGGTTGGCCGCGATCGAGCTTGGAGCGTCGCCGACCCCCGACCTTGCCTCGACGCTGTCGGCGGCCACCGACGGCAATCCGCTGTTCTGCGTCGAGACCCTGCGCATGCTGCGCGAGGAGTCGGCCCTGGAGGAGGATGACGGGCGCTACCGTCTCAAGAAAGGTTCGCGCGTGCACCTGCCGCAGAAGGTCACCGACGTGCTGGCGCGCCGCAGCCAGCGCCTCTCGCGCGACGAGCGTCTCCTGCTCGACTGCGCGGCCGTCTTTGGCACGTACTTCGATCCGGTGCTCGTCGCCGAGGTGCTCGCACAGCCCCCGCTGCAGGTCCTCCAGCGCTTCGAGGAGATCGCGCGCGCGCACCGCGTCCTCCTGCCCGCCGGCGAGGACCACCTCGCCTTCTCGCACGGCAGCCTGCGCGAGTACCTCCAGGCGACCCTCTCGCCGGCCCTCCGGCGGCAATACCATCTTCAGATCGCCAAGGTGCTGGACCGCCAGGGTCCTGCGACCGACGAGAAGGTCGCGCTCACGGCCTTCCACGCCATCGCGGGCAAGGACACGGCGCTTGGCATCCGATGGTCCGTGGAGGCGGCGCGACGAGCTCGCGCCAAGTACGCGAACGAGGAGGCGCTGCGATGCTACCGCGACGCGCTTGCGCTCATGGAGCCCGACGGCGAGCGCGCGACCGTGGCCGAGGAGGGAGGCGACCTCGCCGCCGCCAACGGCGAGTACCGCGAGGCCGAGCGGTTGTACCGGGATTCGATCTCCACGGCGCCCGAGGACGGAGCGCGCCGGGCGCGCGTGCTCGTCAAGATCGTCGAGATGTGGAGCTCGCTAGGGAAGATGCGCGAGGCCCACAAGCCCTTCGAGGAGATGGACGCGCTTTTGCCCAGCATGGACCCGGCCCAGCGCGCGCGGGCGCTCTCGGTCAAGAACTACTACCTTCTGACGTTGGGCGAGGACGTGAAGGCGGCCGTGGACGCGACGGCCCAGGCGCTCGAGCTTCTCACGGACCTCCAGGCCCCGCGCGAGGAGATGCTGCGCACGTTTGCGCGCCACGCCTCCACGCTCAACTACAGCGGCCGCTTCCGCGAGGCGCTCGAAGCCTGCGCGCGGGCGCGCGAGCTCGAAGCGGCCGGGTCCCCGGACGTCTCCGTGCGCCTGCGGACCCATCTCAACGTCGGCATGGCGCTGGCGGGCCTCGGGCGCCTGACCGAGGCCATCACCACGCTGCGCGAGGGCCTCACCCTGGCCGAGAAGACGGGTCGCCACCAGTTCGTGGACCTCCTGGGCCGGGAGCTTGGCTTCTGTCTCGTGGACGCAGGCGAGCTCGCGGAGGCCCGCACGTGCCTGGCCAAGGTCGAGCTCTCGCTTCGCAAGATGAACCTCGTGGACGCCGGCGAGAACGAGCCCATCCGCGGCCGCATCGAGCTTGCCGAGGGGCGCACGGCCGAGGCCATCGCCGCCTTCGAGCGCGGCCTCGCCGGCGACCGCGCCGACTCGGAGCACCTCTTCGTCCCGCGCCACCTGTGCGACCTTGCCCAGGCCCGGCTCGCCGCGGGCGACCTCGACGGCGCCGAGGCCGCCGCGCGGGAGGCGCTGCAGCTTGGCCGGCACCACCTCCACGTCGTACCCAAGGGCCGTCGCACGCTCGCGCTTGCCCACGCGGCCCGCGGCGAGCGCGAGGAGGCGCTGCGGCAGCTGGATCTCGCGCTTGCGACCTGCCAGGAGCTTGGCATGGAAGGCGAGGCGGCCCGCGTGCAGCTCACGCGCTCCAGGGTCGTCGGCGGCGCGCAAGGGCGCCAGCTTGCCGCCGCGGCGCTTGCCGTCTTCGAGCGCGGCGGCTACGTGCTCGACGCCGCGCAGGCGCGCCCTGCCGCCGCGGGCCTGGCGGCCGACGCCAAGCCCGCGGCGCCACAAAATCCTTAAGGCGATCGCGCGCCTCCCCCGCTCCATGGATTTCGCGCTCACGGAGGAGCAGGAAGCCATCCGCAAGATGGTGCGCGAGTTCGCCGCAAAGGAGATCGAGCCGCGCATCCACGAGATCAACGAGAAGGGTGTCTTCCACACCCCCGTGATCCGCAAGGCCGCGGAGCTTGGGCTCCTTGGCATGACCGTGCCCTCCGAGTACGGCGGCACGGGCACGGACTTCGTGTCCTACTGCATCATGATCGAGGAGGTGAGCCGCGTCTGCGGCTCCACGGGGCTCACGCTTGCGGCCCACTGCGGGCTTGGCACAAGCCACATCGCGCAGGGAACCGAGGAGCAGAAGCGCGCGTACCTTCCGAAGCTCGCCTCGGGCGAGAGGATCGGCGCGTGGGCCTTGACCGAGCCCGGATCCGGCTCGGACGCGGCCGCGCTTGCGACGACGGCCGTGCGAAAGGGCAACGAGTGGATCCTAAACGGCGAGAAGACGTTCTGCACGAACGCCCACTTCGCCGACGTCATCACCGTCATGGCGAAGACCGATCCGGGCAAGGGCACCAAAGGCATCACCGCCTTCATCGTGCCCAAGGGCACGCCCGGGTTGAAGATGGGCAAGCTCGAGGAAAAGCTTGGACTCCACGGATCCGCGACGAGCCAGTTCTTCCTGGAGGACGCTCGCGTCCCGCACGCAAACGTCGTCGGCGGGGACGCGGGCGTGGGCGCGGGTTTCGTCGGCGCGTTGAAGACGCTCGACTCCGGCCGCATCGCGATTGGCGCGTGGGCGCTTGGCATCGCGCAGGGCGCGCTCGACGCGAGCCTCGCGTACGCCAAGGAGCGCCAGCAGTTCGGAAAGCCCATCGGCGCCTTCCAGGCCATCGGCTTCAAGCTTGCCACGATGGCGACGGAGATCGACGCCGCGCGCTGGCTCGTCTACCGCGCGGCGTGGCTCAAGCACCACGGCCGCCCGTTCAAGAAGGAGGCGAGCATGGCCAAGCTCTACGCCACCGAGGCGTCCATGCGCGCCACGAACCAGGCCATCCAGATCCACGGAGGAAACGGCTACACGACCGAATTCCCCGTGCACCGGTTCTTCTGCGACGCGAAGCTCGGCGAGATCGGCGAGGGCACAAGCGAAGTGCAGCGCATGGTCATCGCGCGCGAGCTTGGGCTTCCGGCGGAGTGAGATGGGCGCCGTCCTTTCCCCGGTGGTCGAGAGGGAGATCCGCGACAGCTTCCGACGCCAGTCGTTCCTGCGCCTGATCGGCGCCACGCTTGCGGAGGTCTCGGCGGGCCGCGCGGTGGTGGCGCTCGACGCGCGGGAGGATCTGCTCCAGCAGCACGGCACCCTGCACGCCGCCGCCGTCACGGCCATCGCCGACGTGGCCGCCGGCTACGCGGGCCAGTCGGTCTTACCCGCCGGCTCCTCGGTGGTCTCGGCCGAGTTCAAGATCAACTTCCTGCGCCCCGCCGCGGGTCGGCGGTTCCGCGCCGTGGGCGAGGTCGTCCGCGCGGGGCGAACGCTCACGGTCACGCAAGCCGTGGTCGAGCAAGTGGACGGGGCCAAGTCCGTGCCTTGCGCCGTCCTCCTGCAGACCATCGCGAAGGTGGAGCGGCCGGAGCGGCCGTAGGCGTTCGCGCGGAAGGTCGCAAGCCGAAGGCACGCCGCCGCCGGCCGGCTAGCAGCGCCTGCCCTGCGGCGCGGCCACCGTCCTGCGATGAATGATCATCGCAGGCCGGGCCGCGTTGGCAAAAGGCGGCGGTTTTGCATCATCTCGGAAAATCATCGATCAAACCGACTAGACTCTGTCGAAAGTCGGCCCTGATCCGCTCAAGATCGGCAAATCGTCGATTTCGGTGGGCCCGGTTTCAAAACCTTCAATATCGTCCTGTCAAACCGTGACATGCCGCTCGCGATGCGTGCTTGCGGCACGCCGCGGGAACTCGTGTTGCCGTACCTGTCGGGATCGCTCTCCCAGCGACCGCTCTTGCCCTTGCCGGGGTGATCGGACGCTTGCGGGCTGAGCGGACGCTCCGGCGCAAAGCGCGCTAGAGCGTCGGCTCCGACGCGCCGCGGCCTCGCGCGTTCCCCAGGGAGGGATTGGGTTTGAGGCCGTGGGTGATGGTCGTCGTAGCGCTAGCCAGCGCCCTGCCGGTTGCGGCGGGGGCGCAGGTGCTCCTCGAGGAAAGCAAGGCCGCGTACGCGGAGGTCGGGCGGACGACGGTGCGGGCCCCCGTCGCCGTGGTCGGCATGGTGCGTTGCGCGCCGGACGCGTCCGCATCCTGGCACCGCGAAGGCCCCATGTACGCGCTCGTGGAAGCGCAGCCGGACTGCTTGGGCCTTCGCCGGTACGTGTACGTGACCGCGCCGGGCGCGCCCGACCCGCGCGGGGACGCGAGCCTGGCTCCGACCGGGCTTGTCGTGCCCTTCACGGACCCAAACGGCCTGCGCTGGCGCGTCGTCGAGTACGCGTACGGCGGCGCGCGGGCGGGCGAGGGCGGTCCGCACCGCGCGTTCGTGTCGGAAGCCGGCCCGCGCGCCTTCGACCGGACGGCGGGCGCGGCCTACAACTTCGTCTCCTTCGTGGACGTGGGCCTCGTCGAGCCCCAGCGCGCAAACACCGTGGACGCGGTCGCGTACTTGGGCGTCCGCCCGCCGGCCTATTGAACGCGAGCGTCCCAACCTTCAAGTACCGCGGGTCCCTAGGCGAAGCGGGCAACGCCATGGGCCCCCGCGCGAGCGAGCCCTCAGGGCTTATGCGCTGACCGCGGGACAACGCGTTTCCCAAAATGCCGCGAGACGAGCCGTCTGCGGGTCAGGATGGCGAGCAAAGCCGTACGGCTGCTGTGATGCCGGACTGTTAGCAGGCGGGCACAGCGGCACCTTTTCCTCGCGGTCCAACCGTTCCATTTATTACAGATACCCCTCGTTCGCCCGTCCATGCGACGGGCAGCGGCCGCCTGGGCCATCCTCCTGCTTCTGGCGGTGCCCGCGGCCGGGGCGCAGGACGCCGGCCCCCTCCTCGTGGAGACGCTCGACGGCGAATCGTACGAGAAGACGATCGGGCCCGGCGGCGTGGCCGACTTCCGCTGGTGGATCGTCAACCGAGGGACCACGCGTCTCGTCGTGCTCGCCGACACGACGCTTCCGGGCCTCGATTGGAACGCCACCGTCCTTCCCTCGAGCTTCGTGCTCGAGCCCGAGCAGGCCACGGAGCTCCTCTTCCGCGTCCAGTCGCCGCAGGTGCTCGAGTCCACGCGCGCGGCCGCGTCGGTCGCCCTCCGCGCCGTCGAGGAAGGCGCCGTGCACGCGCCGGTGGTCCTCCGCGTCGGCCTCGTCGTGGAAGGGAACCCGCTGGTGCTCGGCTTCTTCGAGAACCCCCTTCCCCCGCCGCTTGACGGCTCCATGGGCGCGTTCCTGCTCACCTTCGGCTTCTGGGTGCTCTTTGCCGCCATGACGATCGCCTTCCAGGAGCCGATCCTCAAGTGGTTCACCCGCCACGCGAGCCGGCGCGCCAGCCTGCGCATCGTGCAGATGCTGCGCGTGCCCGTGTTCGTGGGCGTCCTGTTCTACGGGTTCCGCCAGTCGTTCGAAACCCTGCCGCCGGTCGGGTATGTCGGGCTTGCGATCCGCATCGTGGACGCTGCCCTCATCCTCGTTTGGGTGTACGTCATCTACAAGCTCTTCCGCGCGGCGCTTGCGATCGCCTTGGTGTTTGCCAAGCGCACCGAGACCACCATGGACGACATCGTCCTGCCCATCCTGGGGAAGGTGGGCGCGGTCATCATCGTCCT
>DATLFM010000111.1 GCA_035541015.1 Candidatus Thermoplasmatota archaeon | reverse complement strand
TCTTGACCTCGCGCGCGATGCGGCGTCCCGTGCTCATGGGCTCCCGCCAGAGCGCGTTTCCGTACGGGTGGCCGACGTTCATGTGGATGTTCGTGCCGCCGCCCACGCGCGGGGCCACGTCGTAGATGTAGAAGTTCATGTCCTTGTCCACGCACGTCTGCAGGCAGAAGGGGCCGATGACGCCGGGCGCGTAATGCCGCCGCGCGGCCTCCACGAACTTCTCGGCCATGTCGAACGCCTTGTACAGGAGCGACTCGCGCAGGGTCGCGCTGTTGTGCCCCACGACCGTCATCTCGGGGATCTCCTGGGGCGTGCCCACGAGGCCCATCTGCTGGGGCGCGGGCAGGCGCACGTGGCCGTCGAGGCTCGACTCGAAACGCCAGTCGATTCCGAGCAGCTCGATGGGCTCGCGATCCGTGTGCGCGGCAAGCGGGCTGCGGAAGAAATCGAGGTTGAACACGGGGCCCACGATGTATCGCTCGATGCGGGCCTTGGCAAGCGCCTCCTTCGTGATCACGCCTTGGGAGAGAAGCGCCTTCGACTTTCGCTTGTACTCCTCGTGGCTTGCGGCCGTGAAGAATCCGCGCTCGAGCTTTTTCTCCGCATGGTGGAGCTTCACGATGACCAGGCGATCGATGTCCTCGGGCGAGGCGACGGGCTCGGGGAAAGGAAGCCCGGCCTTCTCGAGGAGGGCGTAGTAGTCGTCCTCCTCGCCGCGATCCTCGACGCGCAGCATGGCGCGGTTTCCGAACAGGGGCACGGAGAAATCGCGCTCGACCGCCTGCACGCTGCAGTAGCTTGTGAGACTGCGGTTGGGCACGAAGACGGCGTTCTGCGCGAGGAGGCGCTTCTGCACCTTCGCGGAGAGGACGTCGGCGAACTTCTCCAGGACAAGCGTATCGTCGACGCAGCCGCGCAAGCGCCGGCCCCGCGCGTCCCGCTCGGTGGCAAGGAAGCGCGTGTAAGGCGTTTCGCGGCCGCGCTGGCAGACCGCGAGACTCCGCAGACCCTCGTCGGCGGCGCCGTCGCAGACGTCGATGGCGCTGTGGCTTGCGATCACGGCAAGCGTGAGGGCGTCCGTGTCGTAGTTGCGCGCGGTTCGCGCGACCGCCTCGCGCGTGACGCCGGCAGGCATGGGGCACCGAGCGGCGGCGGACTATTTACGGGTTGCTGACGAGAAGGGGCGTCGGCGTGAAGCACAGCGCCAGGAGCGCGAGGCCCACGAGCCCCAGGTAGACGCGCCGCGGGTCGAGCCCCGTCACGGCGTCGAGCGTGTCCGAGTGCCGGACGCCGAGGATGGCGATGAGGAGGGCAAAGAAGATCCAGCCCGAGAATCCCGGAAGGCCGGGGAAGAGGCCAAAGGCGGGGATGCCAAGTCCGAGAATCACGAGCAGGACGACGGCGCCGTAGCTTGCGTACTTCGCCTTGTCCCCAAGCAGCGCGTGCGCGACGTGGCCACCGTCGAGCTGGCCGGCGGGAAGAAGGTTGATGCCCGTGACAAAGAGGCCGACCCAACCCGCAAACGCGGTCGGGTGGATGACCTGGTTCTCCGAGAAAGGGAACGGAAAGGCGAACAGGAGATAGGCAAGCGGCGTGCCCAGGGAGCCGTGCCCGGTCGTAGGCGGAAGCTCCAGCGGGCGCATCGTCATGAGGACGAAGCCCAAAAGAAGCACCGGGATCGTGGCGAGGAAGCCCGCCAGGGGTCCGGCAAGCCCGATGTCGAGGAGCACGCGGCGGTTTGGGATGGGCTCGCGGATGCTGATGAACGCGCCCATGGTTCCGATGCCAAGCGCGAAGAACGGAGGGAGCGGGATGAAGAACGGAAGGCTTGCGGCGACCCCGTGGCGCCGCGCCACGACGTAGTGGCCAAGCTCGTGGACGCCCAGGATGAAGAGAAGGGGGAGCGAGAACAGCACGAAGCCCCAGAGGACGTTTGTGGGGGACCAAAGGACCGAGAGTTGCGTCAGAAAATCGACGCCCCCCAGGACCGAAACGAGATCGGGGTTCTCGTAGTAGAAGTAGGCCATGGCCCCGCCCAGCGTCGTCGTGACGACGGTGAGCACGATGAGGAAGGCGTTTGTCGCCTCGCCCACGTGCTCGCGCGGCGGAGCCGGCACGACGTGGATCTGGTGCTCGCCGCCCTCGTAGCGGATCATCGCGTAGTAACCGCGGTCCTTGAGCTGCCGCCGCAGCGACTCGAAACGCTCGGCCAGCGTGGCGCGGTCGACCGTGACGTAGAAGAGCGCGGCGCCCGCCTCGTAGCGCGCGTCGTAGACCGGGAAGACCGTGCTCACGAACGGCCGCAGGTCCTCGGGACGCTCCTCCATGCGGCGGCCAGAGCGGGCGAGGACCTTAAGCCTACCGCGCGGAACGCCGCGGCAGGCGCGCGGCGATGGCACCGGCGTGGCCGGAGAGACCTTCGAGCGTCGCCAGGCGCTCGCCGATGGGCCCCACGCGCGCGAGGCCCCGGGCCGTCGCCTCCTGCCATTGCACGAAGCGCACGAAGTCGAGGACCGAGAGGCCCGAGGCGTGCCGCGCCGCGCCGGAGGTTGGAAGCACGTGGTTCGTCCCGGCGCAGTAGTCGCCCAAGGCCACCGGCGAATGGGGGCCCAAGAAAACGCTGCCGGCGCTGCGCACCGTCGCCAAGGCGGCCCGCGGGTCGCGGACGAGGAGGACGAGGTGCTCGGGCGCGTACTCGTTGGCAAACGCGAGCGCCTCGTCGACGTTCTTCACCGAAAGAAGCGCGCCGTTTCGAGCGAGCGCGGCCTTGATGGTCTCCGCGCGCGGTAGGGTCGGGACGATGTGCGAGAGCTCCGCCTCGACGGCGGCACGCAGGGGCTCGCCCGTGGCGACAAGCACGCAGGCCGCGTCCGGGGCGTGCTCGGCCTGCGCCGCAAGCTCCCACGCCGCAAGCGTGGCGTGCTGGGGATCGTCCACCACGACGAGCACCTCGCTTGGCCCGGCGATGCCGTCGATGCCCACCTCGCCGCGAACGAGCTGCTTTGCCGCCTGCACGTAGACGCTGCCGGGGCCCACGATCTTGCGCACGGGCCGGATGGTCTTGGTTCCGACGGCCATGGCGAAGACCGCTTGCGCCCCGCCCACGCGAAAGATCTCGTCGACCCCGGCGATCTCGGCGGCGGAAAGGAGCGCCGGCGACAACGAGCCGTCGCGGGCGGGGGGAGTGCAAACGACAAGCTCCCGCACGCCGGCCACCTTGGCGGGAATGGCGGCCATGAGAAGCGTGGACGGGTAGGCGGCGCGGCCGCCGGGAACGTAGATGCCGATCCGATCGAGGGGAACGGGCTTCCAGCCCAGGCGAACGTCCTCGAGCGTCGTCTCGAAGCCCGCGGGGACCTGCTTCTCGTGGTAGGCGCGGATGCGCTCGGCGGCCATCTCAAGCGCCTCGCGATCGGCCCGCGGAAGCTCGGCGGCGACCTTTCGCCGCTCCCAGTCCTCCACGCGGAGCCGGTCCAGGCGCGCGCCGTCGAACTTCTCCGTCAGGCGCACGAGGGCCTCGTCGCCGTTGTCGCGTACATCAAACCAGATCGGAAGCACGTCCACGCGCGCTGCGGCAAGCTCGCTGCGGCCTCGCTCCACGAGCGCCCGGCGTCGCTCGCCCGGGATGAGGGAGAGGGGCCCCGCGTACACGAAGGGCTCGCGCGCCGACATGGTGCCTCAGTTGTGGTCGGGACGGTTCGAGTAGAGGGGAGACACGAGGTCCTTGCCCAGGCGCGAGTGGACCTCGCCGTCGGGCACGACGCGGATCGTCACCGCCGCGCGGGAGCGGATGGTGCGGGCCTCCGACGGCTTGGCGAGCACGGAAACGGTGATCTCGCCCGCTTCGGCCTCGATGGGGGGGCGAACGGCGAGCCAAAGGGAGACGGCCTGGCCGGGGTCGAGCGGGATCGTGGCAAGGCTCGTGGCCGCCGTCCAGCCCGCCGGGACGGAGTCCGCATACAGCTTGGCCACGCGCGGCCGCGTCGAGGCGTTGCGCACCTCGATGGGAACGAAGGCGTCGTAGCCGGGCCGCGCCTCCTTCTCGCCGATGGGCGAGGCGACCTCGATGCCCGTCTCCCGGCGGCGCACGTACCACGCGAGAAGACCCGCAAGCGCGACCAAGACAAGCGCGCCCGCAAGCGCGTAGGCCCACGTATAGTCGGGCGGCGGAGGCGGAGGCGGCGGTGGCGCCGGCGCCGGCGTCATGGCAAGCTCAAACGTGGCCGACGACGTGGAGGCCGGCCCCGTCGGGTTCGGGAGCGTGGCCGTCACGACAAGCGACAGCGGGGCGGCCTCCGTGGGACGCTCCGCGGGCGCTTGGACCGTCAGCACGGCCGTCTGCGTTCCGCCCGCGGGAACGGTGACGGGATTCACGCGCGCGGTCCAGCCCGGGGGCACGCCCGTCACCGTAAGCGTGACGGGACCCTGGGTCGGCGAATTGGGCACAGCCGGCTGGCTCGTGACGGTGAGCGTGGCCGACTCGCTGGCGGCGGGGTCAAGGCGGAAGCCCGACGTGTCCGCGGACACCTGCACGGTGCCCTGCGTCTGCGCCGAGGCGAGCCCGACCGCAAGGCTGAGAAGGAGAAAGGCGGCGATCGCCACGCACGACCGCCGCAACGCCGGGGAACCCATGGGGCAACCCGGATTTACCGCTTCAGAAGCTCGGGGCGGCCGATGCGCTCCTTGATGAGCTCCATCTGCAGGGCCTTCACGACCTCGATGTCCGCGCGAAGGGACGCGAACGTCTGGTCGATGTGCGTGAAGCGCTTGTCGAGGATCTTCGTGAGCTCGTCGCGCAGGTCGGAGACCTCGCGCTGCGTGCGCTCGTTCGTGGCGTCGAAGTTGTGGCCCACCGACTCCCACGTCTTGTCGAACTTCTGGGCGACCGTCTCCCAGGTCTTCTCGAAGCTCTTGTTGACCTCGGAGCGGAAGTTGTCCACGGCGCTGTTCAAGGCGCCCTCGGCCTGCTCGACGCGGCGCGTGAGCGAGTCCGTCCGGCCCTGGACGTCGCGGTGGAAGGTCTCGACGGTCTCCACGATGTCGCCGTGCGACGTGTCGATCGCGGTGAGCGCCGTGTGCAGGATCCAGTCGTCGTGTCCGCGCGCCTCGTGGACGATGCTCTGCTCGATCTTGCGGCGGTGCTGGTCGTTGTGCGTCACTTCGCGGAGCTCCGCAAGCGCCGCTTCGTAGACCGTCGTTCCATTTCCGTGGGTTTTCGACATGAAAATGCCTCGCGGCTCGACCAACGCAATGCCCCTATTTCACGCTTTGGGGGGAAGACTAGGGGAAATGCCCGAGGTTCCATACGAATCCGGCAGGACCGGATCAAAGAACGTCGAATCCGTCGAGGCCCACCGACGTCGCCTACCGCGGAAACCTGGATGGACGAGCCCCAACATCGCGCGCGTGCGCGCAAAGCGTCTTTGGCTCGCTTGCCATCCAGGCGTCGTACTTCCGGTTCGAGGCGGGCGAGCAGCGCTCCCCATAGTGGCCCCGCGCTCGGCCGCCGACCCTGCTGATCAAGAGAAAAGCCGCCTCAGGGATTCGAACCCTGGACCTGCTGATTACGAATCAGCTGCTCCACCGGCTGAGCTAAGGCGGCAAGCCTGCGGTCGGCAACGCGTCGATCATTTAAGACTTTGCGGCTGCCAATCAGCTGCTTCCGAGCCCGGAGCAAAGGCGACGTGCGAAGACGCAGCGGAATCCGAGCGAGGCGAGGATTCCGCGGGCGCCACCGGCTGAGCCAAGGCGGCAGGCCTGCGGCCGGCAATGCGTCGATCGATCAAGACTTTGCGGCTGGAAGCGGCCGGTGGCGGTTTCCGCTCAGACGAGAAGGCCAAGCTTCGAGTCCCGAAGGATGGATCCTGTCGGCGCGCCCGCCGATTGCCGCTCCGGCACGTCGCGGCGAGCCCGTTCCGCGATGGTCGCGACGCATTCCGGGCAGACGTGGTACGTGGCGCCCACGGCGCTCACCGGAACGCCCGCCTCCACGCGGGCGACCGTGCCGGTCACCACGCGCTCGCAATGGGCACACCGCGCCTCGCCTTCGACCTCGATTGCGCCGACGGTCCGCACGCGGACCTTGGAGCCCGCGCCCGCAAAGTGGCGGTCGAACCGCTCACGGAGCAACGTCAGGTCGTCGCCCGCAATCACGGCGGAGGAAACCCAAGTACCTGATTTAAGCGGCTGCAACGAAGGCGCGGACGGACGCCCGCGCGCGCTTTGGACGGCTACCCGCCGATGGCGCTCGATGTATACGTACGTATACATGTGTATGCATGGGTCCGTCGCCGCACGGAAAGCCTATCGACCCCCCGGCGATTGCCGCCTCCCATGGCCACCCGCCGCCGCACGAAGATCGTCGCCACGCTTGGTCCCGCGTGCAGCGATCCGGGCGTGCTGAAGCGCATGATCGAGGCGGGCATGGACTGCGCGCGCGTGAACTTCAGCCACGGCACGCTTGCCGACCACCGGCGGGCGATCGAGGCGGCCCGCGCGGCCGCCGACGCGGTGGGCAAGCCCGTTGCCATCATCCAGGACATCCAGGGCCCGAAGATCCGCGTGGGCGAGCTTCCGCACGGGCGCACGTTCCTGCGCGAGGGCGAGGAGGTGAGCCTCTCGCCGCACGGGGGCTCGTCGTCGATCCCGGTCGACTACGAGGGCTTCGCGCGGGACGTGGCCCCCGGCGCGCGCATCCTCCTCGACGACGGCCTGCTCGAGCTTTTGGCGCTGCGCGTGGAGGACGACCGCGTGGTCGCCCGCGTGGTGCACGGGGGGGAGCTGAAGAGCCACAAGGGCGTGAACCTGCCCGGCACGACGATCCGGCTGCCGTCGGTCACGGCAAAGGACCGCGCCGACGTGCAGGCGGGCGCGCGCCTCGATGTGGACTACGTGGCGGCAAGCTTCGTCCGAAGTCCGCAGGACATCGCGGACGTGCGGTCGCTTCTCATGCGAGAGGAGCTTCCCATCCGCGTGATCGCGAAGATCGAGACGCAGGAGGCGCTCGACAACCTCGAGCCCATCCTGCGCGCCTCCGACGGCGCGCTCGTGGCGCGCGGAGATCTCGGGGTGGAGCTTCCGCCGGAGCGCGTTCCGGTGGCGCAGAAGGAGATCGTCGCGTGCGCGAACCTCCTTGGCGCGCCGGTCGTCACGGCCACGCAGATGCTGGAGAGCATGATCGAGCGTCCGCGGCCCACGCGCGCGGAGGCGAGCGACGTGGCCAACGCGATCTTCGACGGGACGGACGCGGTGATGCTCTCGGGCGAGACGGCCGTGGGCAAGCATCCGGTCGAGACGGTGGCGACCATGAGCCGGATCGTCGAGAGCGCGGAGGCGGCCGCCGCGCGCTACCACGCGCCGCGGCCCGACCCCCCGCGCATCAGCGTCGCCGATGCGATCGCGCACGCGACGGTGTTCGCGGCGCGGGACGTGCAGGCGAAGGCGATCGTGTGCCTCACCAACAGCGGCACGACGGCGCGTCTTGTCGCCAAGCACCGGCCGCATGCGCCCATCCTCGCCGTGACGCCGCTTGCGCGCACGCTTCGGCAATTGTCGCTCGTGTGGGGCGTCGTTCCGCTTCCCGTCGCGCGCACCCACACGGAGGAGGAGCTCCTCGAAAAGGCGGCCGGCGTGGCCAAAACGACGGGCCTCGTGGGCAAGGGCGACGTCGTCGTCGTGACCTCCGGACGCCTGGGCGTGACGGCCACGACAAGCCACCTTCGCGTGGCCATCGTGGAGTAGCATGATCGATCTCGACGGAAACGAAGGCGGCGGACAGATCCTGCGCTCGGCGCTTGCGCTTTCGGCCGTCACGGGAACGCCGTTTCGCGTCGACGGCATCCGCGCGCGCCGGCCCAACCCGGGTCTGGCGGCCCAGCATCTCGCTGTGGTGCGAGCGTTTTCCCGCGCGTTCTCGGCCGAGGTGGAGGGCGACGAGCTGGGCTCGCAGCGGCTCTCGTTCCGGCCGGGCCGGCCCGTGGGCGGCGAGCTTGCGGTCACGATCCCCACGGCCGGCTCCCTCACGCTTGCCGCGCAGGCGCTCCTTCCGGCGCTTGCGCTCTCCGGCGCGTTCTGGGACGTTCACCTCACGGGCGGCACCGACGCGCGCTTTGCTCCCACCTGGGATGCGTTCTCCCGCGCGCACGTGACGCTGCTCGTGCGCCACGGCCTTCGCGCGCGGGCGCTCCTGCGGCGCCGCGGCTACTACCCTCGGGGCGGCGGCGCCGCGCGAATCGAGGTGCAGCCCTCCGCGCTCTCGCCCCTTCGCCTGGAGGCGCCTGCGCGGTGGGCGATCTCGGGGCGCGTGGCAAGCTCGCAGCTTCCCGACGAGATCGGCCGGCGGCTTCGCGACGCAAGCGTGCGCGAGCTTGGCCCGGGCGCCGACGTGACCGTGGCTGGCTACCCGGCGCTCGACCCGGGCATTTCGCTTGCGCTCTTTGCCGAAGGGCCTCTGGCGATCCTTTGCTCAGACGCGCTCGGCGAGAAGGGCGTGCCGTCCGAGAGCGTCGCCAAAGCGTGCGCGGAGCCTCTCCTGGCCGACGTTGCGGCGGGCGCAAGCGTCGATCTCCACGCAAGCGACCAGCTCCTCGTCTGGATCGCGCTGTGCGGCGGATCGTACCGGGCGCGGGCGCTCACGGAGCACGCGAGCACGAATGCGCGGGTGGTCGAGGCGTTCCTCGGGCCGCGCGTCACGATCGCTCGGGACGGCGGTCTCGTCACGTTCGCGGCGCCTTCTCCACGGTGAGAAGGCGCGCGCCGCCCTCGTCGATCTCGCAGGGCAGCGGCTCGCCGAATTCGCGCAGGACGTCGGCGAGAAGCTCGGTGTCCTCGCCGTAGGCGACGACGGAGGTGCCAAGCATGGCCTGCAGCGCAAGCCCGCCGGTCGACTCCACGGCGGAGAGGACGCGCTCGATGGAGGGCGTCGTGAAGCCACAGTCGCGCGCGAATTGGCGCGAGACGCGGAAGAGGTTCGGAAGCGTGGGTTGGGCGCGGAAGGCTTCCACGCACCGCGACCCGACGGCCGCAACGCGCGAGCGGGCGGCGGGGTCCGAGAGGACGGACGGCGTGGGGATGCCTTCTCCCATGGGAAGCGCGAGGAGTCGCGCGTCGGCCACGACGCGGTCCACCGCGCCAAAAGGCGGCAACCCCGGCGCGCGCCGGAAGGCGACGCCGCCGTGCAAGGCCGCCGCCACGTCGCCAAGGCCGGAGCGGTTGGCAAGCTCCGCCTGGTGCGCGGCGCGCGCGGCGGCGTAGCGGTCCTGGCCCAATTGCTTGGCAAGCGCAAGCGCGGCCGACAGTGCGCCGGCCGCCGACATGCCAAAGCCCTGGCCGACCGGAAAGGCGAGCTCCGTGCGGACCGTCACGGCAAGGCGCGATCGGCCAAGCAGGGCGCGCAGGGCGTACGAGGTGACAGGCGCCGGGTCGGGTTCCCCATTCACGAACACGGCAAGCTTGGGCGCGGGGGCGGTCTCCACGGTCACGTGGCTTACGGCCCCCGTGGCCAGGCAGACGCCCGCGCCGCGCGATCCGCGACGCAACGCGTCCGGATTCTCGTCGTGGATTTCGAAGAATCCGGACACGTGCGCGGGCGCGAAGGCCGCCGTGGGGCGGAAGCTTGCGCTCACCGCCACGCCTCCGCCGCATCGAGAAGCTCGCGCGCGACGCGCTCGGGCGGGCCGCAAGACCGGACCCTGCGGGCGCCCGAGGCGACCTCGGCTTCCACCTCGTCGCCGGCGTGCGCCGAGCGCAGCGACCACACGCGCCTTGCAGGGGGCCGCGCCGGCGGCGGTCGCGCGTGAAGCCGCAGTCGCACGTCTTCGCGTCCGGAGGCGACCTTTCCCGGAACGGGCGCCGGCGCCAGGGACGGGCGATTGGTCTCCACGATCGCAAGGTCGGAGCGCTCGGGCGCATCCGGAGGCAGCACGATGGCGCCCCGGCGCAGAAGTTCGCGGCGCAAGGCACCCGCAAGCGCCGGGGAAGCCGTCGACGCCACGGCGCGGATCGCGTCCCACGGAACGCTCGCGGGGCCCGCATCGAGGAGCACGCGTCGCCCGGCGAGCGGGCCTCGGGCAAGCGCCCCTTCCACGCGGTCGGCCGCATCGACGGGGTCGCCGTCGAACGGGAGAATCGGGACGGACAGGGCCAAGGCGACGGAAACGGGATTGTCGCGGACGCCAAGGGAAGCCTTGCGACGCGTCGTGGGAAGGGTCGCGACGGCGACGACGGCCTCGGGAGGCGCCGTGGCGCGCGCGTTGGGGGGCGCGCCGGCGGCGTACTCGAGCGCGTCGGGGTGCACGTGCTCCAAGGCGGCCGGGGTTGCGAGCACCGACATGGAGGCGCCGCGTCGGAGAAGCTCCCGCACGACGCGCACGGAGAGCGCCGCGTGAGGGCCCGCGTCCACGGCCACGGCCACGTGCCGGCCCGAAAGGGGCGCGCGAGGAAGGGCGACGGGAACGCGCGTGGAAGGCATACGGTTTAGGGAATCCTGCGACCTGCACAAGTACGTGTCGCAGGTCGAGATCGCCGTCGTCATCGGCGCAGCGTTCGTGCCGGCGCTGGCGCTCCTGCTCCTCATCCAGCAGGCCGAGCGGCGCGGCCACCGCGAGGGTCTGGGCATGCTTGGCGCGACGTTCCTGTACGGTGCCGTTTTTGCCGTCGTCTTCGCGCTCGTGCTCAACCCGCTTGCGACCGGCGTCCTTTCTCGCTTCCTTCCCGCGCTCGACGCGCGCTTTGTCGCCATCGTGGTCGCGGCCCCGCTTGTCGAGGAAGCCGTGAAGGCCTACGG
>DATLFM010000110.1 GCA_035541015.1 Candidatus Thermoplasmatota archaeon | reverse complement strand
GAAAAGCACTCGTTCTTCCTCAAGCTCATCGCGAAGTTTCCCAGCGTGCGGATCGTTCCGCAAGGTTTGACGCTCGACGAGATGCTGGAAGCCTTCGACCACTTGGCGCACGCGATCTACGACCGCGGCGATACGGTCTTGCTGATCGAGGAGGCGCACGTCGTTGCTCCGCAAGGTAAGACGCCGCGTTACGCGCAGATCCTTGTGACCGACGCGCGAACGCAGGCCAACGACCTGCTCATGGTCAGCCAGCGAGTGCAACTGCTCGACACGACGATGGCTTCGCAAGCCAACGTTCGAATCACGCTGAAGATGACCGACCCCAACGATCTCAAGCGCGTCAGCACGTTCTTCCGAAACCCGCTTCCCGGAAGGTTTCCAAGCGTGGGCGCCTACATTTCGCGAATGCTTCCGTTCCAAGCCCTGTACGTGAACGAGAAGAACGGACTGGAGCTCGTCCTGCATACGAGCAAGATCGGAAACTTCGCGCACTTCGGATAGGAGATGAAACCATGTTCGGAATCACCGGAAAGGAAACCAAGCTCAGCATTCGGAACGGAATCCTTCGCTTGCTGCGCATCGGAAGCAAGCACCCCTGCCTTTATTGCGGCGAGCCGTACGCAAGCCGAACGGGGCGATGGTTCCACGAGAGCGCCTGCAAATGGAATCCCGATCCCGCCTGCCGATGGTGCTTCCGGCGCTACCTTCCCCGCAACTTGGAACTTCATCAGCGTCGTTGTCGCCTGCGCGGAGTCGTCGTCGTGGAGCTTGGGACGCCCGCGCCGGAGTATCGCCTCCAGCGCTTGGTCCGTTCCTTGCCGCGACAGGCGGCTGCGATCCGGCAGCAGAAGCCTCGTCGCTCGCGAGTTTCGCGGGCGTAAGGGGATGCGCTGGGGGAGTCTCCTCCTCCAGCAAGTCTCAAGAGCCATGCGAAGCCTCCCGAGCGCATGAAGTCCTCGTACCCGGAAGAAAAATACGACGTCGCAGTCCGCGCGCTTGCTATCGGCACGGATTCAATCCAGCACCGTTTGCGGGAAGCCTACATTAGCATCATGCGGCTTCAGAAAATGGACCTCAAGGAAGAGAAACTCTGGCAAGAGCACGAATCGATCATTAACAGCTTGACCGGGACCAAGCAAGGTCCCGGCGACGATCCGTTGGATAGAACGCTTCGCCAAATGTCGGACAGCGATGCAAGCCGCATCGCCGACCGGATCGTGAGTTTCTCTTACGAGGTTCGACGCCGGTAGGCGGACTACAGCCTCCGTCGGCCATCAATGAACGGGCGCGCGACGTTCGGGTCGTCCAAGAGCACGAGAATCCGAACGGGACGTCCCCGGTATTTCTTGAGGTAGAGGCGTCCTTGCGAGCTCACGCGCGTCGTGATGACGGCAAGGATTCGTTCCGTTTCTTCGTAGACCATTTAGAGCGCCTCCAGGCGTTGCCGAAGTTCCGCTGCAAGGTTCCGTAGCGTGTCTTTTTGGGATTCCGTGAGGCATTCGAGGTTGTCGGGACTTTCGCCAAGTTGGATCAGTCGCAAGACCTGCTGGGTGCTAAGGTTCAGTTTGTAGATCATCGAGGTTCACCACCGTTTCCGCGAATCCCGGGCGAACCAGCGGGCAGACTTTCGCGGTGTCGTAGTTCGAGATGAGCAGCACGTCCGCGTAGCGTGGCTGCGCTTCGCGGTTGAAGCTGCGGTATTGGGTCGGAATCCGTTCCGTTGGGTATTCCGACCAGAGTTCCCGGAGGCGGGGCCAGTCCGGGTACGTCATCAGGAAGCGGCCCTTGATTCCGGCAACGACGCGCTTCAGGCGGTCGTGTTCGGGGTCGGACCATCCGTAGACGCCGCTTGTAAACTTGATCGGGGCATAGGGTGGGTCGAGGAAGAAGAACGTCTGCGGGCTATCGTACCGCCGGATCAATTCCTCGAAGTCCAATCGCTCGATCCAGACTCGCTGCAACCGCTGGCTTGCTTCCCGAAGGCGGTCCATGTCGACGCGGCTTGGCGGGCGCGTCTTGGTGGGTCGGTATTCCCGCAGGTTGCAGTTGAACGACTGGCTGACGAGAAGGTAGAACCGTAGGGCGCGTTCGACGGGATCGAGCGGTTCCCGGGGTTCATCCCGCGCCCGAAGGAAGTCGTCGCGGCTTGGCATCAGGAACTTGGCTTTCCGAAGGAACTCGTCTTGCTGATTCCGAAGAACGCGGAAGAAGTTGACGAGATCGGCGTGGATGTCGTTGTAGATCTCCGACTTGGACCGTTCCTTTCGGAACAGGACCCATGCCGCGCCGCCGAAAACTTCGACGTAGCATTCGTGCTTCGGAATGCGCCGAACGATCGTTTCGGCAAGGAGGCTCTTGCCGCCGAACCACTTGATCGGCGACCTCATGCCCCTTGCCTCCGCTGGCCCGCGCAAAAGAAGAAAAAAGAGGGGTGGCCCGCCGCTTGGCGGGCCTTGAGGAACCGGCTTCCCGGTAGGGCCCAAACGCTAGGGTCTACCTCCCCGTTTTCCCGGCGGGTTGACTTCAAATCCCGACAGGAGCACTACGTCCCGGCGCCCGCGCGCCGGCACCGTTTTTCATCGTGACCCTCAGGCGTCGAAGGCGATCCGCTCGTCGCCGCCGGCAAGCGCGCTCGTCAGCCCCGCGGCGACCATCTGCTCGGGCGTCAACGCGCCGGGCTGGCCGGCCAGGCGCTCGAAATACTCCTTGAGGGCCGTCTCGACCGTGGCCGAAATACCCTGCCCCCGAAGGATCTTCTGGGCGTGGAGGCGGATGCACGTCGGGTGCGAGAGCTTGACCTTGACCTCGCGGGGCGACTGGCGGACGCGGCGGGGCTGCAGTTCCATGCGCATCGGGTTCGGCGGTTCCATTGGCTTCCCTCGCCCGTGAGTGGACGCCCGCTTCCATAGCGCTTGGCAACGGGAAGGCCCGCCGGGCAAGCGCCCGCTTGCGACCGGGCGCCGCCGACGGCCGCCGTCTTCCACCGCGCCTTGTTCCCCAAACCGCAAGCCCACCCCAACGCCAAGGCGCGATGGTACCCCTATGATCGACATTCCCACGCGCGAGCGCGTGCTCGCCCTGCTCGACGAGTGGCCCCAGGGACCGGCCGACGCGGCGCGCGAGCTCCTCGACCGCTACGGCGAGCCGGAGGAGGCCGGCCCAAGCTTCCTCCTCTGGCGCTCGGTTGGACCCTGGAAACGGATCGTCGCGTACCGGGACATCGTGCACCACGATTTCCCCCTCCCGCACGGCGACTTCCTCGAATGCTTCGTGGACTATCGCACGCCCGTCGAGCGGTTCTCGGACCTCGCGCGCTTCCACGGAAGCGTCATCCCCGAGCGCACGAAGGGCGAGGTCTCCGCCCGCTGCGACAGCGAGGAGGCCGCAAGGCTCGCCTTGAACCTCGCCCACGAGATCGTCACGGGCAACCGCGGCGTGGACGACGCGCGCCGAGAGTACGCGGCCGCGCTTGTCGGCTGGAAGGCCGGACGATCGCACCCGTACCTCGAAACGCTGACCTTCGTGCAGCCGGGAACGCCCGCCGATCCCGACGAGGTCGTGACGGCGCAAGCGGTCTTCGACGTGCTGCGGGAGAAGGTCTCCGAGTTCCGCGCCGTGCCCGAGCGATTTGGCTAGCCCCGGATTTTATGACCCTAAAAGCCGCGCCGGATTTTCCGGCGCGGCCGGCACAAGCCCGATCGCGTGGCTTCGAGGGGTCTCGATGTACAACGACAGCACGACGAGGCCGATCGCCCACGTGGCAAAGCCCAGGACGAGCGGACCCGGGGCGCCGTCGAGCAGGCTCCACAGCACGTACGCGGCGAGAAACGCCCCGGCGAGGCTTCCGTATCGCAGCGCAAGGACGGCACGCCCGACGGGGAAGCGCCCCCGAGCGGCGCCCAGCCAGAGCACGGCGGCGGGCACGAAGGCAAAGAGCGTGAGCATGGAGCGGAGCGCGTTCTCGGCGTTGCCCTGCGCGCCCCACGCGGCGGTGGACACAAGCCGCGAGACGGCGACGATGGCGATTCCCGCGCCGGCCCGCAGGAGCGTGTCGGGACGCTCGGGCTGCCAGAGGGCCAACGCAAGCAGCGCAAACCCGAGCGCGCCAAGCGAGCTTGCGACTCCGTTCCCCACCGAGCCGACGGACCAGACGTAGCTCGACAGGATCGCAAGGCCAAGCGCACAGGTGCCAGCGCCCAAGGCCGCAAAGCGGATGGGTTCCACGCTCGGCCGCAACACGCTACTCGTTCAAGAGGCTGCCGTGGACCCGTACGGGACAGGACGGGGCGCTACCGAACGCTTATATAGCGGCGCCCCGAATGACCGTTTCAGTAGTTTTCTCGACTTTTCGAGGGAACCGTTCATGGACAAACTCCTCTCCAACGAAGCAAACCTCATGAAGACGGGCACGAGCACGCTCGGCTTTGTCTGCAAGAACGGGGTCGTCATGGGCACCGAGATGCGGGCCACCATGGGCCACATGATCGGACACAAGACGACCCAGAAGCTCTTCCGCATCAACGACCGGATCGGGTTTACCGTGGCCGGCCTCGTGGGCGACGCGCAGGTGCTCGCCCGCTGGCTTGCCGCCGAGGTCGAGCTCTACGAGGTCAAGCGCAACGCGCCCATCTCGATCAAGGCCGCCTCGACGCTTCTTGCCAACATCCTGAACGGCCGCAAGTTCGCCCCCTTCTACGTGCAGCTCCTCGTGGGCGGCGTGGACAAGGAGGGCGGCTGGGTCTACTCGCTCGACGCCGCCGGCGGGAGCATCCCCGACAAGTTCGTCGCCACGGGCTCCGGCTCGCCGTTCATGTACGGCGTGCTCGAGGACCACTGGAAGGACGACATGACGACGGACGAGGGCCTCGACCTTGGCATCCGCGCGCTCATGGCCGCCATGAAGCGCGATTCGGCCAGCGGCGACGGCATCGCCATCTGCGCCATCGACCCCAAGACCGGCTTCAAGCGCCTGGACAAGGCCGAGATCGACCGGCGCAAGAAGCGCATGGGCATCGTCACGCCGCAGCCCGGCGGCAACTAGGCGCGCAACGCGCCGTTCCTCGCCCCCGCGGGGGCCTCTCTCGCTCACGCGTTCCGTAACGACGACGCGGACAGCGGAGAGACTCGGAAAGGCGATTCCCCATGGGCGTTGAAGAGCTGTTGCGGGAGATCGGCGAAACCGTGCGCCAGGAGGTTCCTCCCGGCGTCGAGATCACCGACATCGAATTCGAAGCGGCCACCCTCGTGCTCTACACGAAGCACCCGGAGAAGTTCGCCGAGCAGGAAGACCTCGTCCGCCGCCTGGCCAAGCGCCTTCGCAAGCGCGTCGTCGTGCGGCCCGACCCCTCCGTCCTCGCCGACGTCGCGGAGGCCGAGGCGAAGATCCGCGAGCTCGTCCCGGCCGAGGCCGAGATCACCGAGATCTACTTCGAGCCCGACGTGGGCGAGGTCATGATCGAGGCGCGAAAGCCCGGTCTTGTGATCGGCCGCCACGGCGAGACCCTGAACAACGTCAAGAAGGAGATCGGCTGGGCCCTCAAGGTCGCGCGCACGCCGCCCATCCCGAGCAAGACTGTGAAGGAGATCCGCGAGTACCTGCGCGCGGAGGCCGACGAGCGCAAGGCGATTCTCAACAAGACCGGCCGCCGCATCTACCGCGGAACGGGCAACCAGGAACCCTGGGTCCGCTGGACGAGCCTCGGCGGCTACCGCGAGGTGGGCCGCAGCTGCCACCTCCTCCAGACGCAGGACAGCAAGGTCATGATCGATTGCGGCGTCAACATCAGCGCCGACGGAGACGCGTCCGGCTCGCCGTATTTGCACTTGCCGGAGATCTACCCGTACGACTCGCTCGACGCCGTCGTGCTCTCGCACGCCCACCTCGACCACTGCGGCTTCATCCCGCTTCTCTACAAGTACGGCTACACGGGGCCCGTGTACTGCACGGCGCCGACGCGCGACATCACGGCGCTCCTGTGCCTGGACTATCTCAAGGTGGCCGCGGCCGAAGGGCGCAAGCCGCCCTTCGACAGCGACCACATCCGCGAGTTCGTCAAGCACTGCGTGACGCTCAACTGGGGCGACACGACGGACATCTCGCCGGACATCAAGCTCACGCTGCAGAACAGCGGGCACATCCTCGGCTCGTCCATCGCCCACTTCCACGTGGGCGACGGCATGCACAACATCGCCATCACAAGCGACATGAAGTACGAGCGGACGTGGCTGTTCAACCCGGCCGTCAACCGTTTCCCGCGCCTGGAGACCCTCATCATCGAGTCGACCTACGGCGGGCGCGACGACTTCCAGCCCACGCGCATCAACGCGCTCGACCAGATGAAGGAGATCCTGGAGCGCACGCTGGGGCGCGGCGGCAAGGTCGTCTGCCCCGTCTTTGCCGTGGGCCGCTCGCAGGAGATCATGATCGTCATGGAGGAGCTCATGCGCCGGGGCCAGGTGCCGCGCGTGCCGGTCTATCTCGACGGGATGATCTGGGAAGCCACGGCCATCCACACGGCCTACCCCGAGTTCCTCAACAACCAGCTGCGCACGACCATCTTCCACGAGGGCGAGAACCCGCTCCTCTCGCCCATCTTCCAGCGCATCGACAGCCAGGAGAAGCGCCGCAACGTCCTCGACTCGCACGACCCCTGCGTCGTGCTGGCGACAAGCGGCATGCTGTCGGGCGGCCCCGTCATGGAGTACTTCAAAGCCTGGGCGCCCGACGAGCGCAACACGCTCGTCTTCGTGGGCTTCCAGGCCGAGGGCACGCTCGGGCGGCGCATCCAGAAGGGCTGGAACGAGATCACCGTGAGCGAGAAAGGCGGCCAAAGCCGGATCGTCAAGATGAACATGCAGGTCGAGACCTGCGACGGGTTCTCGGGCCACTCGGACCGCCGCCAGCTCATGAACTACATCAACAACCTGCAGCCCAAGCCCGACCGCGTCATCGTCATGCACGGCGAGGAGACAAAGTGCCTCGATCTCGCCTCGTCCATCCACAAGAAGTACCGCATGCAGACGCACGCGCCGTACAATCTGGAGACGATTCGGCTGCGGTAGGGCCGCCCGAGGGCCCGCAGGGACGGGCTAGCGCTTGCGCGCGATCGCGGCGACGATCGCAAGGCCGACGATCGCAAACGCGGTCTCGATTCCGGGTGTCTCGCTGTTGTGCAGCCGCGACCGCTCCTCGCCTTCGAGAGAGTCACCCGAATGGTCGGAGCCGTCGCCGCTTGCCCGAGCCGACTGCGACACGAACACCGAAGCGCCAGCGTATCCATTGTAGTCGTAGATCGAAACGCGTCCGTTGCGCACGTAGTCGCCTGTGTAGGCGTCGAACGTGAACGTCAGCGTCTGTGCCTCCGTGTCGGAGGTCGCGACCTCGCTCACGGGCACGTGCAGCCATTCCTCGGTTGTGGTGACGCCGTAGCTGCACCCGCCGGGTCCAAAGATCAGGACCGACCGGCTTCCGGCGTCCGGGCCAAGGGTGAAGGAATTGGGATTGGCGGAGGGGCCGGAGCATTCGGACCCTTGTCCTTGGGCGGCCGGGAGCAGCGCCACCGCGACGAGCGCGAGCGCAAGGACACGTCCGAACATCGAGCCGCGAGCGCAAGGCCGGCTCTTAGTGATTTCGTCCCCGTGCTCTCGAACCCGTCCGAATCCGTACAGGAACTTAGGATAAGAATCATTTTCATCTACGGTAACGGATGCTTGTGGCCGTCACCCGCCTGGAGGATTCCGAGGGCCGCCTCGCCGCCGTCCTCGTCGTCGTCCGGGATCGCCCCGGCATCGACCCGCCGACGCTTGCATGCGCGCTGGGATGGAGCGTCCAGCTCGCATGGCAAGCCGTCTATCATCTGCACGAACGGGGGATCGTCGAGATCCGCCTCGACGGCCTTGCCATGCGGCTCTACGCTGCGACGCCGGACGGGCCAAGCGGCTCCGACAGGGGCCCATCGTCATGATCGCGTAGGAGGCGCAGCCGATCTCGCGAAGGTTCCGGACGGGGGAAACCTTCATCGCCGGCCGGGCGCTTGGATAGACCATGCGACTCGTCGTGCTTGCGGCCGTCGGCACCCTCGCGTTGGCCGGATGCGCGGCTCCGCCGGGGGAGCCCGTGACGCTTGCCGAAGCCCGTACGCAGCTTTTCCTCGCGGGCTTCTCCTACGAGGACCAAGGCTGCCAGGACGAGGTTCCTTTCCGCATCACGGTGGAGAACGTTGGCTCCGCGCCTGCCGGCGACGTTTGGCTAAGCGCGCAGGGCGGCGCCTCGCCGCTCGACCTGCCCGTCGGGTCCATTCCCGTTGGCGGCAGCGCGCCCATCACGGCCGCGCTTCGTCTCGCCGACACGTGCGACGAGGTCGACACGCACGTGGTCGTCCTCTCCGCGTCGGCCCGCAACGCGCCGTCCTACGTGCTGCGCGTGCAGGTGCTGACGTAGGACTCGTCAAAGCCCTTCCAACAGCAGCAGATTCGGATGCTCCAAGTACCGGATCAGGGTGTGCGCAAACTCCGCGCCAATGGCTCCGTCCACGATCCGGTGGTCGAAGCTGAAGGAGAGGTTCATCATGTCCCGCACGACGATCGAGTGGCCGTCCTTTGCGACGACGGGGCGCTTCTCGATCTTGTGGACGCCCATGATGGCGACCTCCGGGTAGTTGATGACGGGGATCGCAAAGAGGCCGCCCATCTTGCCCAAGCTCGTCACGGTGAAGGTGCCGCCCTGGAGGTCCTCGAGCTTGCTCTTGCCGCTCTTGGCCGCCTCGGCCAGGCGCTCGACCTCGCGCGCGATGTCGAGGATGTGGAGGCGGTCGACGTTCTTCACGACGGGCACGATGAGGCCGTCGGGCGTCGCGGCGGCCACGCCGAGGTTGTAGTACTTCTTGAGGACGATCTCGCCCGTGGATTCGTCGAGGCTTGCGTTCACGAGCGGGTGCTTCTTCAGCGCGTGCGCCGCCGCCTTGAGGACGAACGGGAGGAACGTGAGCTTCACGCCCTTGTGCTCGGCGATCTCCTTGGCGTGATCCCGGAGCTTCACGAGGTCCGTCACGTCGACCTCCTCGACGTACGCGTAGTGCGCCGCGTGGCGCTTGCTCTCCGTCATCCGCTCGCTGATGCGCTTGCGCAAGCCCTTGAGCGGGATGCGCTCCTCCTGCCCGGGGCCCTTGGGGATCGAAGTGGGCGCGATCGTCACGGCGGGCGCGACGGCTCCCGCGCCCGGCGCGGTCGTCCGCGGCGCGGCGCGTGCGGCAGCCTCAACGTCGGCGCGCTCAACGCGCCCCGCCGGGCCGGTTCCGCGGACGGTCGCAAGGTCCACGCCAAGCTCGCGCGCCAATCGCCGCGTGGCGGGGGCGGCGAGCACGGGGCCGGCCGCGACGGAAACGGGCGTGGGCGCGGCGCCGCCGGCCTGCGTCTTGTTCCGCTGCGCGTGCGCAAGCCCGGCCTTGGGCTGGTAGGCGGCGGCGACGCCTTCGGGAAGCTCGAAGAGCGTTTTCTCCTTCTTCTCCTCCGCCTTGGGCGGGGCCGCCGTTGGCGCAGGCTCTGTGGCGCGTTGAGGCTGCGCGGTGGGCGCGCCGGCGGCCGACTCCCTGGCGGAACCTCCGGTTCCGCCGGGCCTCGCGGAGCCTTGCTCCGCTTCGGTGTCAATGACGACGATGACCTCGCCCACCTTCACCTGCTGGCCCTCCTTGGCGGCGAGCTTGGCGATGCGACCGGCGCGTGGACTTGTGATCTCGACGGTGGCCTTGTCGGTCATGACGTCGACGAGCGGCTGGTCGGCCTTCACGACGTCGCCTTCCTTGACCTTCCACGCGACGATCTCGCCCTCGTGGATGCCTTCGCCCACGTCGGGCAGCTTGAACTCGAACACGCTAGGCGCCTCCTTTGCGCTTTTCCATGGCGTCCTGGAGCCGCTTCAAGGCCTCGTGCCAGCGCGCTTCCAGCTCCTTGGTGCGGCGATCGAGCTCGGCCGCCGCTTCCTGGAGCGCCGCGGCGGCCTGCTTCTCCGCGTCGGCGCGTCGCGTGGAAGCTTCCTGCTTGGCGAGCTCCTGGATGTCCCGCAGGCGGCGCTCGATCTCGCGTTGGCTCTCCTGGGCGAACTGCACGGCGCGGCGGCGGATGTCCTCGAGCGCGCGTTCGGCTTCCTCGATCGCCTTTCGAACGTCGTTGGCCATGCGTTCACGTCCAGCTCATGACCTTCTCGATGGCGTGCAGCGTACGCGGCACGTCGGGAAGGTAGTAGTTCTCGAGCGTGTAGGGGAACGGCGTGTCGAACCCGGCGACGCGCGCGATGGGCGCGCGCAGGTGCTCGATGGCCTTCTCGGCGACGATCGCCGCGATCTCGCCGCCAAAGCCGCCCGTCTTCGGCGCCTCGTACACGGTGACGAGCCGCCCGGTCTTGCGCACCGAGTCGAGAAGGGTCTCCTCGTCCAGGGGCACAAGCGTGCGCATGTCGACGACCTCGCACGAGATCCCGCGCTCCTGCGCTTTCTCGGCGGCCTGCAGGCACACGTGGAGCATGGCGCCCCAGCCCACGAGCGTGACGTCGGCTCCCTCGCGCGCGACCTCGGCCTTTCCGATGGGCACGGTGTACGCTTCCTCGGGAACCTCGCCCTTGACCGCGCGGTAGATGCGCTTGGGCTCGAAGAACATGACGGGGTCGGGGTCGCGGATGGAGGCGATGAGGAGGCCCTTCGTGTCGTACGGGTTGCTCGGCACGACGACCTTGAGTCCCGGCGTGTGCGCGAAGTACGCCTCGCCCGACTGCGAATGGTAATGGCCACCCTTGATGCCGCCGCCGTACGGGGTGCGGATCGTGACGGGGCAGGGGTATTGGCCGCCGCTGCGGTAGCGGAACTTGGCAAGCTCGTTCACGATCTGGTCGAAGGCGGGGAAGATGAAGTCCTGGAACTGGATCTCCGGCACGGGCCTGAGCCCGTAGAGGGCCATGCCGATGGCCGCGCCCACGATGCCCGCCTCGGCAAGCGGCGTGTCGATCACGCGGTCCTCGCCAAACTCCTTCTGGAGCCCGTCCGTGGCGCGGAAGACGCCCCCGTTCACGCCCACGTCCTCGCCGAGCACGATGACGTTCTCGTCGAGCCGCATCTCCGTTCGAAGCGCCGACGTGACGGCCTGCACGATGGTCAATTCCGGCATTCCTAGGCCCCCTCCGGGTGCGCGTCCTGAAGCTCCTTGATCTGCTCGCCGTACTGCGGGATCCACTCCGCGTACGTGTCGTTGAAGATCTCCTCGAAGCGAGGCTTGCCCACCTTCTCGGCGTGCTGGAAAGCCTCCTCGAGGGCGTGTTTGGTCGCCTCGACGAACTCGCGTTCGCGCGCGTCGTCCCACAGGCCCTTTCGGCGAAGGTACGTTCCAAAGCGGACGATGGGATCTTTCTTCGCCCACCGGTCGAGCTCCTCCTTGGGGACGTAGCGGGCGGCGTCGTCGCTTGAGGAATGGCTGCTCATGCGGTAGGTGACGCATTCGATGAGCGTGGGTCCTTCGCCGCGCCGCGCGCGGTCGACGGCCTCCTTGGCCGCGCTGTAGACGGCGAGGATGTCGTTTCCGTCCACGCGGACGCCCGGCATGCCGTAGGCGAGAGCCTTCACGGCGATGGACTCGCTTGCCGTCTGCTTCTTGAGCGGCACCGAGATCGCCCACTGGTTGTTGTTGCACACGAAGACCGCGGGCGTCTTCCACACGGCCGCGAAGTTGAGGCCCACGTGGAAATCGCCCTCCGACGTCGAGCCGTCGCCGAAGGAGACCATGGCGACCTCCTTCTTGCCCAGGTACTTCATCGCGTACGCGGCGCCCGTGGCCTGCGGAATCTGCGTGGAAAGGGGGCTCGAGACGGAATTGTAGTTCTGCGCCCGGAAGGCGAAGTGGTTGGGCATTTGGCGGCCCTTGATGAGGTCCTCCGCGTTCCCGAACAGCTGGTTGAAGATGTCGCGAAAGGAGGCCCCCCGCAGGAGCGCGACGCCCACGTCGCGGTAGTGCGGAAAGTACCAGTCCGCGGGCTGGAGCGCGGCAGCGGCGCCCACGTGCACGGCCTCCTGGCCCTGCGCGCTGATGTAGAAACCGATGCGGCCTTGGCGCTGCAAAAGCATGCCGCGCTCGTCGAGGAGCCGCACTTGCACCATCGCCTTGTACATGGCGCGAAGCTCGTCGGCGCCCACCTTGGGCTCGCTTGCGGCCTCGTATTCTCCGTTCTCGCGCACGACTTGGCGCAATTGCATCATGCCTTGGCACCGGTCCGTTGCGAAAGGTAGCTCTTGAGGAAGTACTCGCCCGCGCGGTAGGAGCTCCGGACGAGGGGCCCGCTTGCGACGTACGCGAACCCGAGCGAGAGCCCGATCTCCTCGTACCGGCGGAACCGCTCGGGCGGAACGTAGCCGTCGACGGGCAAGTGCCACGCCGACGGGCGCAGGTATTGCCCGATCGTGAGCACGTCGACGCCCGCCTCGCGAAGGTCCCGCATGGCCGCGACGACTTCGTCGTCCGTCTCGCCCAGGCCCACCATGAGGCTCGACTTTGTCACCTGGCCGGGCCGGATCTCCTTCCCCATGCGCAGGACGGAAAGGCTCTGTCGATAGCCCGCGCGCGCGTCACGAACCGTGGGCGTCAGGCGCGCGACGGTCTCCACGTTGTGCGCAAGGACGTGGGGGCCCGCCTCGACGACCGTTTGCAGAAGGTCGCGGCGGCCCTGGAAATCCGGGATGAGCACTTCGACGAGGAGGCGAGGATCGCTCGCCCGAAGGCGGGCGATCGTCTCGGCCACGTGCGCGGCGCCCTGGTCGGGCAGGTCGTCGCGGTCCACGCTCGTGAGCACAACGTAGTCGAGGCCAAGGGCGGCGATCGAGGCCGCGACCTTGGACGGCTCGTCCGGGTCGAGCGGCGCCCCCACCTTGGCCGTCTTCACGGCGCAGAAGCGGCAGCCGCGCGTGCACGTGTCCCCCATGAGCATGAAGGTGGCCGTGCCCCCGCCCCAGCATTCGCCCACGTTCGGGCACTGGGCCTCCTCGCATACCGTGTGAAGGCCGTTCTCCCGCAGCAGCGACTTGATGCGAAGGTAGCTCTCGCCGCCGGGGGGCCGGACCCGAAGCCACGGGGGCTTGGGAGGGTGGTTGGAGCCGGCTAGCCGCGCGTTCGTGGCGATGAGGAATTCCCCCGGGGGCCTATTTAAGTCGGGCAATGGGGCGGCCGATGTTATAGGTTGCGGTGGACCGGAAGTCGGGAACTCGCTAGGAAGGAGTTGAAGGCCGCGCAAACCTCGTCGCGGCCCGGTGCAAACGTGCGACACGTCCTCGTGGGCCTTTCGAGCCTTGCCGCGATCGTCCTCCTCGCCTCGTCGGGCCACGCCGCGAACCTCTCGGCGCAGTCCCCTGTCCTCGACCCGCAACCGTGCCACTTCAGCGACCACTACGCGCTGTGCTTGCGCACGGACCACGACGGCCGCGGCGTCCAATGCGCCCAAGCCGTCGGTCAAGGCGCGGTCGTGGTATGCTCGGCCGGCAACGTCTTCGTCGCCGCGGGCGCCGGCCAGTACCCGGTCGGAACCCTCCTCGTCTGCCAGCAGTCGGTCGGCGGCGGCCCCACGGGCGCCGTGTGCCACCCCGGCCGGTGGCTGCGCGACCCGCCCGTTGGAATCGACCTTCGCCCCGTAGCCTAGACCGCTCCGGCGCCGGAACCTTTTCCTTCCCACGAGGCCTCACGGGGCCTCGTGGACCTTTTCATCTTCCGCTGCAAGGCCTGCGGCAAGGAAGCCCCCGAATACGAGTGGGGAAAGGCGCAAGGGGCGCAAGGCATGGGCCGCGGCGGCATCGTCGCCTTCCCCAAGCCCGTCTGCCCGCAGTGCCGCTCCACGAACGTCGACCTCAACTTCGACCTCCGCGACGCCCGCGCGGACGAAGAGGAGCGCGCGACGGGGTGGAGGAAGGCGACCTGAAGGAATCGCCCGCTTGAAATCCCGTAGGAAACCCGCTAAGTGCACGCGCGCCCGTGTCGCAAACGGTGGAAGAGAAATGCTTCGTGCGTGCGTGTGGTTGGGCTTTGTCGCGACGATCGGGCTTGTCGGAAACGCGAGCGCGCTCTACGGGTACGTCGACGTCGAAGAGCGTTCGCCCGCGGCCGATCACTTCGTCTGCTACGAGCAGGCGGGCACCGGCGGCGCCAAGGTCGACTGCTCCGTGGGCGCGGCCGGAAAGGGCTACAAGGTGGACGCGTTTGCAGGAAGCTCGGAATCGAAGCCGCCCGTCATGCGGTGCGGACAGGTCCGCGGCGGCGCCGTGATCGGCGGCGTGTTCTGCGCGCCGCCGCGGGTGTAAACCCGACTCAGCGAGACGGCAAGCACAGGGCGACGGCCGGAAGACAGATCGCGCTTTGGACGGCGGGCGCCGGCGCAGGAGCCGCGGTCGGCTCCCAAAGCGAGTAGTCGAACGGCGGCCAGCCGAAGAGCGCCGACGGGTCGATGTCGGCATGCCCCCACGTCGCAAACGCGAAGTCGATGAACGTCGCGCCGTGCGTGAGGCCGCTTGCCGTGCGTTCGAGGTGGAAAGACAGCGAGGATGCCTCCACCTCGCGCTCCTCCCAAAGGATGGCCGGCATGACCGAGTAACCGGCCACTTCGCCCGGCACCCAGTATAGCGATGGGGCGAACCCCTTTCGTTCCGCCCCATGGGGCGAAAACTCGTACGCGGCGTTCCACTCGGAGACGGCGGCAGGATCGATGACGATCCCGATCACGCTTGCCAGGCCGTCTTTCGCCGGCGCCGTCCCCGAGATGCGAAGCGTCGAACGAGGAACGAGCGGGTCCACGGAGGGAACGGTCTCCCTCGTTTCGGCCTCGATCGCGCCCGCGAGGTACTCGACAGCGTTTGATCCGTAGCTTCGGAAAAACGTCCCGGCGACGGCGTGGCTTCCTCGCGCGTCCGGCGCGACGGTCAGGCGCGGCCGCTCGGACACGCCTTCGACCGCCCCGTCGGGGATCCTGCCCTCACGGTCGATCTTCACGAGCCCCACGTCAAGCGTGGCCGGGACCGGCGCACCGAACATGAAAACGAATTCATAGGCCGGCGGCGACGAGGGGCAATCGCCGCTGCACCCGATCCAGATGTAAGTCAACATCGGATTGAATGGGTTGCTCGGCGACAGATCGATCGCGAAGAACGCGGCGTCCGGAGTGAAGCGGCTGTCCGGATTGTGCGTGGCGATAAGAAGTGCCCCTGAGGAGCCGGGCGGACCCGCCGCGCGAAGCCCGAAGCTTGCGATCGCACTGTTGTCGTGACCGGCACCACGCCAATCGACGTAGCTCCAGCGCTCCGGCGTCATCGCCAACCGAACCGCTTCCCACTCGTTCGGGCCGGGCGAGAGCTCGATGCGATGCTCGATTAGTTGCGATCGCAAGAGGCCCAGTTCGGAAAGAAGGGGAATCGCGGCGGCCGATTGGACCGCGTCTCCCTCGGGCTCCATGCTCGTGCAGCCGGCCAGCAAGGCGGCTGCCAGCACGGACGCGATTCTTGCCGGTTGCGTCATGGCCTCCCGCCGGGAAGCCGTTCTGCAAAGCCTTAACCTTTGGCCCAAAGGGGCCGAAAAGACGGCTCGGTTTCACCGCGCCAGCACGCCAAGGTCCACGAGCATGTCTCCGTTCCAGCCAAAGTCGCTTGCGCGCAGCTTGCGCGTGTCCATCCACGAAAGCTCGTGCCACCATCGCGGCGGCTTGGCGGGCGCATTTGCGTCGACGAGGTACACAAATGCGAGGTCCCAGTGCCTTTCGCCGGGGTACCACGTGCTTTGCGCCGACGCGCTCACGATCTCAAGCGCGGTCGCCTCGTACGAGCGCGCGCCCACCTGCGCACGCAGGACGCGCGCGAGCGCGTCGTCCGGATGCTCGTGTTCGCGAAGGTACGTGCACGGGACTTGCAGCGTCTCCGCGTACTCCTCGCGGTCCTCCTTCGCGTACGCTCGCACGTTGGGCAGCCACTCGCGCTCCCACCGCGGATGCGCAAGGTCGGGAAGCCCGGCGAGGAGGCGCGGTCCGCGGCGGGCCACCGCGAAGACCGAGATGCAGAAGCCTGCCGGCGGCGCGGAGAAGTACCGATCGGCGGGCCCGTACCGGGCGAATCGGGGGAAGTCCTTCGGGTACGCGGGCCGGGCCGCGCGTGCGCGAGGCATGCGGGAGGACCGCGGGGTGCAAGCTTGATTCCATCGGTCCGCGATCGCGCGGTTCGATGATGAGCGCCGATGTATACGTATGTATACAGACGTATACGTCTTCAGAGCTCGCCGTCTCGCATGTACGTGTAGAGGATCGGCGCGGCCACGCCAAGGGCGGCCATGACGAATCCTACGAACATGACGATGGGGGCCGTGTTGAAGCTGTCGAACATGTGACCGCGCGCGGAATCGCGAACGTGTACTTGAGATTTTCTTTCCCTAGCCTTCCCAGGACCAGATGCGGTCGCCCACCCAGTGGAACGTCCGCACGCGCTTGCCCGGTTGCTTCACGAGCTCGGGCCCCGGGAAAAGGGCTTCGCCCACGGCGAGCGGACGCCGGTTGCGCTCGTCGCGAATCCACACGAGGTCCCCCTTCCGGATCGCCAGGTCGGCTTCCACGATGCCGGGCCCCATGACGTCGGCCCCGTTTGTCACGAACTTCACGGCGCCCATGTCGACGGTGACGTAGGATCGCGTGGGCGTCTGGCGAAGCAGGAGGCGCAGGCTTGGCGCGATCGTCTCCGCCGCGCCCTCGGCTGCGGGCAGTACGAGGGCCACGATGTGCTGGCCCACCAGGAGGACGTCGTACTCGCTCGTCTCGGCGCGGTCGACGTGCTCGGTGGGCGACAGAAGCTGCGCCCCGAAACGGGTCTGGAGCGCCACCGCGAGCGTCTCGACGTCCTTGTCGCGCAGGCGGCGGCGGTTGCGCGGCTTGATCTCGGCCACGCGGGAGCAAGCGATGCGCTCTCGCAAAAAGCTTAGCACGGTTGAGGCATGCGGTTCTCGCCATGCTCGCGACCGACGCCGTCCGACTCTTTGCCGGCACGGCGATCCTGGCCTTTGCGACGTGGACGGATCTGCGTTGGCGCCGAGCGCCAAACGTGCTTTGGATCGTCATGGCAAGCGTGGGCGCGGTGCTGCTGACCGTGGATCTCGTGAGCGATCCCTCGCTCGTGTCGGCCGCTCCGTACCTCGCGTTTGCGCCGTTGTTTGCCGGCTTCATCCTCGTGTTGTACCGCCTGCATCTCATCGCCGGCGGCGCCGACGCGAAGGCGCTTGTCGCCGCGGCCGTGCTCGTTCCGTTTCCGCTTCACCTCTCGGGCTCGCTTCCGTTGCTGGAGAGCCCCACGCCCGCGTCCTTTGCGACGCTGGGGAACGCGTTGCTGGCCTTCCTTGCGCTTCCTCTCGTGTTCTTCGTTCGGAACCTCGCGCGGGGCGATCTTCGGTTCCCGCACGCGTTCCTTGGGTACCGGATGGAGGTGGACGCGGCCAAGCGCGCGCACGTGTGGCCCATGGAGGCCGTCGTCGACGGCAAGCTCGCGGCGGTGCGCATGCCCAGCCGGTTCGAGTGGGAGGACGAGGACTACGAGGCGCTGCGGCAGGCGGGCGTCGAACGGCCGTGGGTGACCCCGAAGGTGCCCTTCATGGTGCCGCTTCTGGCCGGCTTCGTGCTCGCGTTCTTCGTGGGCGACGTGCTCTTCTCGCTCCTGTTCCGCGCCTTGCGCGGATGAACGCAAGAGGCCGCTTCCCGACCGCAAAACTATATATCGGGGATCATGACTAGCCCCCCTCCGCGGGGTTGGATTCCTATCATGGCCGAAGCGATCCGGACGGGTTTTGACGCCTCGCAGTTCAATCGGTTCGAGCGCGCGCGCATCATCGGCGCGCGGTCGCTGCAGATCGCGCTTGGCGCGCCCGTGCTCCTGGACATGCCGCTTGTGGATCCGGTCCGCGTCGCCGACGCCGAGTTCGCGCGCGGCGTGATCCCCATCACGGTCGTCCGCGAGACGGCCACGCTCAAGGCGCCGCGCCGCCGCATCAAGGTCGCCCGCATCGGCGAGATCGGCGAGCCCGGCGAGATCACGCTTGGCGGCGCGCCTCCACCCGAGGGCGTCGACGACGAGGAAGAGACGTAGCGCGGGCTACCGTTTTCGCAGCACCACGAAGGGCAGCGCAAGCATCGTCGCCACGGCCGCGCCCATCGCAAACGCGCTCACGAGCTGCCGCACCGCCGCGCCGTCGGGGCCCGGCGGCACCGCGTGGCCCACGAAGTGCAGCTCCCGGGGGCCGCCCGCGTCGCGGACGACCGCGTGGTGCATCGCCGACGCCCGCGCGGTCGCGTAGAGGCCAAGCGCCGCCTGACGGCCCTCGTGCGTGGGCGGCTGGTCCCCCGCGAACTCGAAGAGCGAGAGCGCGAGCACCGGTTCGACGCCGCGCTCGCGCGCCTGCAGGATCGCAACGGCCGCGCGTTCGCGCGCGCGGGCGAGCTTGGCCTCCGGGACGTCCTCGAGGCCGGCGCGCTCGAGCGCAAGCCCCGCCTGCACGGCCGCATTCGAGGCCACGAAGATCGCCCCGGCCACGGCGCCCTCCTTGAGGTCGGCGCGCGCGCGGGCCAGAAGCTCGGCGGGCTCCGAGAGCGCGTCTCCGGGCCCGGGCTCGACGCGCAGGATCACGCGAGCGTACGCGAGCGTCTCGGTTGCCGTCGACAGGAGCTCCTCGGCGGCGCGGGAAAGCTCGTCGCGGGAGAGCGGCTGGCCGCCGCGAAGGTGCTGCGCAAGCTCGAGCCACCACAGCGCCGTGGACGTCCGCTCGACGGCCTGGGCCAGGAGGCGAAGCGCGTTGCCATGCTGGCCTTGCTCGCGGGCCGCCTGCGCGCGGCCGACAAGCGACCGCGCCTCGCTCGCGCGCTCCTGCGCGGCGCCCACGCCTCCCAGCTCCGAGAGCGTCGTGGGCTCGACGGCCCGCGCGCGATGGAAGGCCTCCTCGGCCTCGCGGCGGGCTGCCGTTTCGATGCGCGCAAGCGCTTCTTCGGGCGACGGATTGGAGGCGACCGCAACGAGGTGCTCGGCAAGTCGCGCCTCGATGGCGGCCTGGAAGGCGAGGCTTGCCGCCGTGTAGTAGCGATGGCCGCCGCTTGCGTTGCCCGCGCGGTCGAGGAGCCGCTCGGAGCGTCCGATCGCGTCCTGCGCCGCGGCGCGCTCGGGGGAGCCAAGCGAGGCGGCGGTGAGGTTCGCGCGGGCGCGCTCCAGGATGCCGCCGGCGCGCTCCAGGCGTCCTGCGGCCTCGGGCGCGAGCACCGAGACGAAGTCGCCAAAGCTCACGTTCTCGATGCGCCCGGGCCGCGAGAGCTCGTAGCCGGTGAAGTGGCGGAACGCGGTTTCCACCTCGCCCACGGGAATGCACGGGATGCCGATCTCCTGGCAGAAGTCGGCGGTGGCAAGGGTCCGGACCTCCTCGCCTGCGCTTCCCATGCGCAAGACCGTCACCGTGTCCTGGGCCTCCGGGTACAGGAACAGGCGCCCCCCGGCGTCGCGCGCGGCCTGGATCTTGGGCGCAAGCCCGCCGATGGGGCCCACGTCGCCCACGGGGCTTACGGTCCCCGTCATGAAGACGTCGTTGCGGACGGGCACGGACGCGAGCGAGGCCATGGCGGCGACGGCCAGGATCGCGCCGGCGGAGGGCCCGCCGACCATCGGGCTTGGGCTTCGAATGACGAGGAAGAAGTCCTTGTCGGCGACCGGGATGCCGGTGGCCGCGCCGGCCACGCGCACGGCCAGGCGGGCGGAGCCTTGCATGTCGATCTCGGCGAGGGGGTGGGTGGAGAGGAAGATCTCGCCGCTTCCGCGCCCGGTCGTCCGCGAGACGTCGACCGTCGCCACGCTTCCCACGAGGCCCTGCGGCGTCTCGGCGACGGCCACCGCGGCGACGCTCGTCGGAGGCGCAAGCTCGAGCGTGGCGGCGTGCGCCGGAAGCGCAAGCAGGAGCGGCAGCAGCAAGACGACCGGGCGCACGGTCGGCAATCCGGGCGATCCTTCTTGCGCCTTTCGGCGGGGGGCGCGAGTTCGTTCGATAAGGCATCGAACCATTCGAAGAAGCTTTCGTCGTGGCGCCCGCCCGTACCCTTATGGTGCAACCCATGCATGCGACCGGACGGGTGGAGGAGACCGCCACGTTGCGGCTTTGGCGATCCATGGAGCTTGTGGCCCGCACGGCGCCCGAGCTCAACGGAGGATTCGCGCTGTGAGCGCGCGGCTCACCTTCTACGGCGGCGTGGACGAGATCGGCGGGAACAAGATCCTGCTGGAGACCGGCCGCACCCGCGTGTTCCTCGACTTTGGGATGAGCTTTGGCGCTCGAAAGGACTTCTTCAGCGACTTTCTCCAGCCGCGGAAAGTGAACGGCCTTGGCGACCACTTCCGCTTGAACCTCCTGCCAAAGAATCTCCGGGGGGCCTACCGCGCCGATTACCTCCGGCACATGGGGGTTCAGGACGGCGAGCGGGCCTTGGATGGCGTGCTTGTCAGCCATGCCCACGTGGATCACATCGGCGATCTCCCCTTCCTGCGAGGCGACGTTCCCATCCTCGCGTCCAAGGGCAGCTTTGCCGTCATGGCCGCCCTGGAGGCGATCGGCGGAAACGAATACCTGCACTGGAAGGAGACGTTCCGCCTGGGGGCCAAACGCGACGGTGGCACAAAGAAGCTCAACGCCCAGGACATCGCTGCGCAGCCGCGCCCGACGATCGAATACGGCGCCAACGAGGCGCAGGTGGGCGACGTCAAGGCGCGGGGCGTCATCGAAGACCATTCGCTGCCCGGCGCGCGGGGCATCCTCGTCGAAGCCGCGAGCGCCCGGCTCGCCTATACGGGCGACTTCCGGTTCCACGGGCGGCACGGCGAGCGGTCGCGCGCGTTCGTCGAGCAGGCGAAGGCCTTTGAGCCCGACGTGCTCCTCATCGAAGGGACCCGGGCCGACGCGGAAGGCATCGATTCGGAGGCCGACGTGGCAGCGGCCCTTCGCGCCGAGATCGAGGCGACGCCGTCTCTTGTCGTGGCCGGATGGCCCGTGCGGGACACGGACCGCATGCTCAGCTTCTACGACGCCGCGCGCGCGGCCAATCGCAAGCTTTGCATCAGCACCAAGCAGGCCTACGTGTTGGAGAAGCTTCGAGCGGCAGGAGAGACGGAGCTGCCGTCGCTCCACGACGCCGGACTGCGCATCTACGTGCCGCGGCGCGGGTGGGGTCTCCTGGGGCGCGCGGGTGTCGATCGCGATCTTGGCCTTTCCGAGTACCGGGAATGGGAGCGTCCGTACGTCGAGCACTCGAATGCCATCTTCGCCCACGAGATCCACGACGAGCCCGATGCGTTCGTGGTGCGCGTGGACTTCTTCGAGCTCACGCAGCTCGTGGACCTCGACCCTCCGCCCGGCTCCCGCTACGTCCATTCCCTCACCGAGCCGTTTGACGACGAGGGCCGGTTGGACCACGCGCGCGTGGAGAACTGGCTTCGGCACTTTGGCCTCTTCCCGTACGTCCATGCGCACGCCTCCGGGCACGCGGCCGGACCCGAGCTTTGGGAGGCCATCCGCGAAATCGCCCCGCGGACGGTCGTGCCCGTCCACACGGAGCGCCACGATCTGTTCGAGAAGAACCTGGAACCCCTGGGCATCCGCGTGGCGCGGCCGCAAAACGCCATGCTTCCGGGCTCGCGGCCGCTGGAATTCTAGCCGCCCGCCCGTCGCGGTCCCGGCCCCTGTCCCACGACCCTCAACGTCCGCTGCGATCGAGGCGCTTGCCATGGCGGCGCCCGCTCGCGAACGCCAAGCCGACGATCCTCTGGGGCCGTACCGGGCGATGCGCGAGTTCCGCAAGACGCCCGAGCCCGCCGGCGCCCGGGCGAAGGGCAGGCGCGCGGACGGTCGGCCGGCGTTTGTGATCCAGGAGCATCACGCGCGAAGCCTCCACTGGGACCTCCGGCTCGAGCGCGATGGCGTCCTCGTGTCGTGGGCCGTGCCCAAGGGGATTCCCCTCGACAAGGAGCGGAACAACCTCGCCGTGCAGACCGAAGATCACCCGATGCAGTACCGCACGTTCGAGGGGACGATCCCCGAAGGCCAGTACGGCGCGGGGCCCGTCACCATCTGGGACGAGGGCACGTACGAGCCGGTCGCCTGGGAGAAGGACAAGGTGAAGTTCGTCCTGCACGGCCGACGCGTCTCCGGACGATACGTGCTCTTCCGGACGCGCGGCAAGAACTGGATGATCCACCGCATGGACCCGCCGGCAAAGCCGCGGGCCGATCCCATGCCCGAGCGCGTCGTTCCCATGATGGCCAAGCTCTCCGGCCTGCCCAAGGACGACCCCGCGTGGGGATACGAGATCAAATGGGACGGCGTGCGGGCCGTCGCGTTCGTGCAGGGCGGTCGCGTGCGACTCCAAAGCCGGAACCTGCTCGACGTGACCGCGCAGTATCCGGAGATCGCCGGTCTCGGGCCGGCGCTTGGCTCGCGGGAAGCCGTCCTGGACGGCGAGATCGTGGCCTTCGACGAAAAAGGGACTCCAAGCTTCCAGCGCCTGCAGCCTCGCATGGGCCTCCAGAGCGAGGCCGCCGTGCGGCGCATGCAGCGGGCGGTGCCCGTAACGTACGTCCTGTTCGACGTCCTCTACCTCGAAGGAGAAAGCCTCCTCGCGCGTCCGTACGACAAGCGGCGCCGCATCCTCGAAGCGCTGGGCCTCGAAGGCCCGCACTGGCAGACGCCCTCCTACCATCGCGGCGACGGCGCCGCGTTGCTAGCGGCCACGCGCGCGAAGGGACTCGAAGGCATCATGGCCAAACGACTGGACTCGCCCTACGAGCCGGGGCTTCGCAGCGGCGCCTGGCGCAAGATCAAGAACGCGATGCGCCAGGAGGTCGTGATCGGCGGCTTCACCCGCGGCGAAGGCGCCCGCCTTGGCCGAATCGGGGCGCTGCTCGTGGGCGTTTACGAGGAAGGTCCCGGCGGCGAGCCGAGGCTCCGGTACGCCGGAAAGGTCGGCACCGGCTTCACGGACGCCGAGCTCGATCGCCTGGACGGAAAGCTCGCCCCGCTTGTCCGCAGCACGAGCCCGTTCGTGGGCGGGCCCCCACGCGGGGCGTTCGTCGATCCGCGCCTGGTCGCCGAGGTCGCTTTCACGGAGTGGACGCGCGAGGGAACGCTCCGCCAGCCGTCCTACAAGGGCCTGCGTTTCGACAAGGATCCGACGCAGGTGGTGCGGGAGGGATGAGCCTCGGAAGCGGCCGCGCCGGAACCGTCCCTGAATCCCTTTCCCGTCGGGGGCCGTACCCCTGCCGGTGATCGCTTGCCGACGCAAACCGCCTCCACGATCGTGAACGCCTCTGTCGCGAGGGCTTGGGACATGTGGGCGCATTTCGAGGACTTCCCCCGGTTCCTGCGCCACGTGAAGGAGGTCCAGGAGCTCGGCGACGGGCGCAGCCGCTGGGTCGTGGACATGATGGGCCGCCAGGAATGGACGGCCGTCAACGAGGACTGGATCGAGCAGCGGCAGATCGGTTGGCGGACGACCGAGGGCGACGTGACGCACAGCGGCCGCGTGACCTTCGAGGCGCTTGGCCCCGGCCGGACGCGCATCCAGGTCCGAATCGACTACGACCCGCCCGGCGGCCTGCTGGGCGACCTCGGGGACTTCCTTGGCGCGGGCAAGGCGTTCGAGCGGGCTCTCCAGCAGGACCTCGACGACTTCGCGCGGATGGTCAACGAAGCGCGCCCGGAGGAGCTCGAGCACGCCGGGGAACGATACTTGTTCCACGCGCGCGGGTAGCACCGGCGAGCGTACCCAAACCCTGATTGGCCGCCGCCGGACGATCCCCGGTCATGTACGGCACCCGAATGGCGACGTGGGTACTGGGGCTTGTGCTCGTGATCTTGGCGATCGCCCTGCTGTTCTTTACGACGGGGCTCGACCGCTTCGTTCCGGTCTCGGTGGCGGCCGCCGCGCTGCTTCTCATCGTGGGCGTGGCGGTCATGGCCATGGCCGATCGAGTCGGCGCCTATCCGACCGACCGCACGTACGTCGACGAACGCTACGTCGAGCGGCCGACGTACATCGAGCGCCCGCCGCGGCGCTTCGAGGAGCGCCGCGTCCGCGAGGAGCCCTGAAGTCCTGCCGGACGGGCGTCTGTGGCCGCGGCCGGACGCCCGCCGCTCCACCGATTTCTGACCCCTAACGTTCTTCCGTCCGGGCGGCCCGAGCGCTACCCATGGACGGAGCAAGGCTGGTTGTTTACCTCGTGGGCTTGGGCTTGGTCATCCTGGCCGCATGGATGCTGTTCTTCATGACGGGCCTCGAACGGTGGATTCCGTACACGATCGCCATCGTGGCGCTCGTGCTCATCATCGGAGTGGCGATCATGAGCGCCGCCGGGCGCATCCCGCCCGACGACACGAGGGTCGTCGAGGAGCGGCGGTACGGGCCGCGCGAGCCGCGGCCCTAGGCGCCGTCAGCCGTGGTAACGTCGCGGGTTCCCAAGAAACGCATCCCGGCACGCCGCGCTGTCAAAGAAGTGGGCGTGCCCGGGGTGCTCCTCGACGAAGGCGCCAAGCGCGCGCGCCTCCTCGGGCGTGCCGAGGTCGCTTCGGCAAACGGGGCACCGCACGGGTTCCGGCACGGGCCCCCAAAGCGCCCTTCGGGCTCATGAGGACTTGGCCTCCCGAAGAAGCGCCGGGACGAGGTAGCAGGCCGCAAGCGAGCACACCGGGAAGGCTTGCCGCAGGTCCTCGGGGGTTGCGCCCGGATGGGCCTCCAGGTGCGCGGAAATCCACTCGATCTCCGCGGGCGCGCACAATCGCTGTGCCACGTCCGGGACGCCCCGCTCGACGAGGCGGGCGATGCGCGCGAGCAGGGATTCGATCGGGAGGCCGTGCGTCCGGGCGAGATCGTGGAGCGGCTTTTCCATTTCCCGCAGATCCACCACGAGCGCCTCCTCCTCGGTCGTGAGCCCTTCGGGCATGGGGCCTCGCGCAAGCGCGGGCCGCGTATCGGCCTTGCCGGCGTGCAGCTCGGCGAAGTACCGCGCGAGGACGAAGCCGTAGTCCCGGTCCTTGGCCGGTCCGATGCCGGGGACCGTGCGCAACGCCTCCCTGCGCTCCGGCTGGGCGCCGGCCAGGCATGCAAGCGTCCGGTTGGGGATCACCATGAACGGGTCGGTTCGCTGGATGCGGGCCTGGCGCGAGCGCCAGGTGCGGAGCGTCTCGGCGACGACCTTGGCGTTGTCGGGCGCCTGCGGGTGGATCTCGAGGAGCACGACCTCCCCGTTGCAGGCAGGGCAGGCCTTGGGCTGCGGCGAGACCGAAAGGCAGGCGACGCACCACGGTTGGGCTTCGGCGGGGCGCTCGGGCGCGGCGGCGGTCATGCCCGAAAGCCAGCCGCGCGTGGAGGATAAAGGCTTTCCCGAGGTCGCGGCATGGCGGCAGCATGATCTGGTTGGCACCGTCGGCCGTCGTCACGGGCGACGTCACCATCGGCGACGAAACCTCCGTCTGGCACCACGCGACCCTGCGGGGCGACACGGAGGCCATCGTGATCGGTCGTCAGACGAACATCCAGGACAACGTCGTCGTCCACGTGGACGAGGGCGCGCCCTGCCGCATCGGCAACCGCGTAGTGGTGGGCCACGGAGCCATCGTGCACGGGTGCACGGTGGACGACGAGGTGACCATCGGCATGGGCGCGATCATCACAACGGGCGCGCACATCGGCGAGCAGTCGTTCATCGGCGCCGGCGCGGTCGTCTCGGAGGGGACGAAGATCCCGCCGCGCAGCATCGCCTTGGGCGTGCCGGCGAAGGTGCACCATCTCCTGCAGCCGCACCACCTCGAGCGCATCCGCCACGGCTGGCGGAATTACCTCGAGCTCGCGGAAGCGCAGTTGCCGAAGTTTCCTCCCCTGCAGGGGGATGCGGCAAAGCGCGTGCGCACGAGCGCGCAGCGGGCGCCCCGTTGAGTCAGCGACCGCTGGCGGCGGCGGCTTCCCGCTCGAGCTCCCGCACGATGGGAACAAGCGATGGATCGATGTCGTCGGCGCGCCGAAGCGTTTCGAGCTTGGAGACGCCGTGAGGCTGCGAAGCTCGCGCGAAACCGCCTTGGCCACCGAGTCCGGGTCGTCTCCCTGCACGAGGACGAGGAACTCGCAGTTGCGGAACTTCGGCTGGAGCTTGCGGCGGGCGACGACGGACGGAAGCTTGGGAAGCGACTCCCACACGTCGTCCTCCCGTCCCGGGAGCGCGTCGACGAGAACGGGCACGCGCAAGGGCATGGGGCGGCCGACCGGCGGGGGGAGAGAAAAAGGTTCCGATGCGTTCAGGTCCCAACCGCGGCGCCTGCGCTTGCGGCATCGGTGAACAGGACGAGCGAGACGCTGCCGGAAGCGAGCACGTGGAAGCCGTTCACATAGAGCATGACGCTTGCCATGCGGTTCAAGCGCCGCTGCGGGGCCGTGAAGTAGAGGATGGCGGCCGAGGCCACAAACAAGGCGGCGCCCAAGAGTCCCGGGATCGCCCACGGGTTCCACAAGAGGCTCACGCCACCGCCTTCTCATGCGTTGCGCCCGATCGGGCTTCCTCCACCTCGTGGCGGAGCGTGAGCGCCCGGTGCGCGTCGATGCCAAGCTCGCGCGCGAGCATCGCAAGGGAAAGCTCCTCCTCGCGCGTGATCCCGCCTCGCAGCGCAAGGCGCACCGCGCGACGGTAGGCCTCCTCGCGCGAGGGCCGCGGATCGGCGGCTCCGATCGGCACGGCCGCCTGCGCGACCCGATCCGCAAATTGCATGAGCGGCGCGATCGCGAAGACGAGGAGCCCCGCCGCCAGGATGCCGAAGTATTCGTTGCCCTCCTCGCGAAAGAGAACCTGCGCGGCCTCGCTCACGAGGAAAAAGACGGTGATGAAGATGGCCGCCGCTGTGGTCTTGCCAAGCCCCCAACGAAGCGTGACGTCGATGCCAAGGAGCTGATGGCGCAGGATGGCGTAGGCCAGAAGCGCCACCGTTGCCATTCGCGCGACGCCGGCCGCGCCCACGAGATTGAAGGAGGCCGAGACAAGTCCGAGAAGCGCCACGACGAGAAGAAACCAAGCGACGTTTCGGGCCGCCGCCGGCCGGGCGGCAACGGCTGCATTCCAAAGCCACATGCCCGCAAGCAGCAAGAGGATGCCAAATCCCGCAGCTGCGAGCATCGGGTCCGTGGGCGCAGTCTCGACCGTCGTGATCTGCCGCAGGGAGGAACCAAGCGCAAAGGCCGGCAGGATACCGATCCCGGCGCTTGCCAGGGCGAACTGACTTGCGATTCGCGGATCCGACGCGTACCGCGGGAAGCGGAGCCCGAGGAACAGCAGGAACGCAAGCCCGGCGCCGTGGCTGATCCCAAGCGCGACGATGCCCAGGACAAACGGAAGACCGTGCAGGGCGGGGTCCAGCGAAGGAAGCGCAACAAGGGGCACGCGCACGGCCGCGGCGGCGCCCACGGCGGCGGCTGGGACAGCAAGTTTCCACTCGCCGACGGCCAACGGCACGGGGAACAAGCGGCCCAGGAACGCAAGCGCAACCGCTGCCGCGGTGAACAGCAGCGCGGCGAGCATGGCTGCATGGGCCATCACCGGATCGTCGGGCGTGAACAGGTTGACCGGCACGAACCCGCCGCCAAAGGCCATGGCAAAGGCCGCGAAGGCCACGTTCTCCCGACGGCGCGGCCGGACCCGGAGGACCGCAAGGCCCAGCCCGACCATGAGAAGGGCCCCCGCGACGCTTGCAAGCGCGCCCGCGCCAAGGTTGAGGCTCACGGCGTCGCCTCCGGCGCCCCAGGCTCGTCACGCTTCACCTCGCGGCGCATCTCCATGTTCCGGCGGGCGCCGGTGCCAAGCCGCTTGGCACGCCCCGTGAGCGCAAGATGCGAGGCCGCGAGGAGGCCGCTTGCCACGTTGAGCGTCTCGGGCGACAAGACGTCGAAGACGGGCAGCACGCCGCGCCACGCGCGCACGTCGGCTTAAACCTGCTCCGAGGCATGCACGGACGGGCCCGGTGCGTCTTGGGGGCGGCCGCGCAAGCGTTGGGCGAGGCGCTCTTGACCAACAGGCCCACCACAAACCTGAAATAGCATCGTCCAGAGTCGGCGGACTTGAGGCTTCTCATGAGGCGCGTCCTTGCCCTCGCCGTATCGGCCGCGATCGCCCTGTCGATGGTGCCGCTCTCCCAGGCGGGGCCGCTTCCAAGCGCAAGCGCAAGCTCGCGCGTCTTCCCGGAGCCGCTTGAGACGACCGACTTCGTGGGCATCCGCGAGTTCTACGCCGGAATCGACAAGCTTGCCAAGGCCCACCCCGACGTTCTGGTCGTCAGGGAGGTCGGCAGCAGCTTTGGCATCCCGACGGCCACGGGTGGTCGCGCGCAATATCCCATCGTCGCGGTCGAGGTTACAAACGACAAGAGCGCGACGCCGCGCGACGAGAAGCCCGTCCTCATCTTCCAGCTCTCGATCCACGGCAACGAGAAGGGCGGACGCGAGGGCGGCATGCGCGTGATCGAGGATCTCGCGGCCGGCCACTACTACGACGAGGCCTTCCGCGCGGCGATCCTCGATCAGTTCCTGCTCGTCTTCACGTTCCCGAACGTGGACGGGTGGGCGCACGAGGAGCTCGAGCACCGCCTGGGCGACCCCGTCAACACGGGCTACACGCGCGGCAACGGCAACGGCCGCGACTTGAACCGCGACTTCCCCTCGATGGGGTGGTACCAATCGGGAGGCGGCCGCGGCCCGGCCCTCTCCGAGCCGGAGATCGCAGGCCTTGCGCCCTACTACCTCCAGTTCAAGGGCCGCGCGATGTACGCGACGGACATCCACGGCATGCTGCACCCGGCCGACAGCGGGATCCTGTTCGCCGGGTACGGAAAGCCCATCCAATGCCTGCCGCGCACGTCGCCGTTCTTGGGCGGCACGTGCCTTCGCGAGGGCCACTTCGTCCTCTCGCTTATCCCCTCGGCGCAGGAGACGCCCACGGGCCACCTCCGCAACGTCCGCCTTGCCGAGAACGTGAAGGAACGGCTAAACGCGATGGCAAGCGAGCGCTACCCGTGGTTCTCGTCGCTTCCCAACGTGGGCCTGGCCGGCGGCAACTTCAACGAGTACGGCACGACCTGGGACACGATCGGCTACACGGACTCGGGAACGACGGGCGAGTTCTTCGCGCAGTTCGTCGAGGCCGAGGGCTTCGACTTCGAGCTTGCGTACAACCACATCACGTTCGACGACAACTACGTCGCCATCCTGAACGACATGCACGTACACACGGTGCGCGAGATCGTGCGCTCCTACGTGGAGACGGCGCAGCAGAAAATCTTCGCGCTCGTGCAGGCAAACGGGCACAAGCTCGCCTACCTCGTCGACCCGCTTGCCACGGACGTGGGCGCGGCCCCCGAGGGGCTCGCGGACTCGGCCGCCGTCTTCGAACGCAAGGTCCGCGCGGATCTCAACGAGTTCTGGGCCGACATGGCAAACGTGGTCGACGGCCCGGTCGCGGGTCTCTCGGCAACCGACGTCGCCGCCGGCCGCCTATCGGACTTCGACCGCTTTGCCGTCGGCGGCCGCGCCGCAGAATCGCTCCTTTCCAACGCCGCCGCCGTCTCTGCGATGAAGGCGTGGGTCGAGGCCGGCGGGCGCCTTGTCGTGACGGACGGCGCGCTCGCGCTTGCGCACGCGTTGGGTGCCGTCGCCGCCGACGAGGTCAAGGAAACCACAGGCTACCTCGGCTATGCGAACATCGTTGGCGACCACGCTCTTGCAAAGGGCGTGCGCGGGCTGGCCCGCGAGCTCTACAGCGGCATCACAATCGGCTACGACCTTCGCGGCTCGGCGCCCATCTGGACGATCGCCGCCACGGCCGTCGAATCGGCCGGCGGCGCCGTGGCCGGAACCTCGGGCTCCACAAGCGCCGCGAGCCTCGGAACGCTTCCTCTTGGCAAGGGCGAGATCGTCTTCCTCGGCGCCCTCTTGGCTCCGCCTACGACAGAGCACGATCCACCCTACGGCCTTGCAAGCTACGCCGTAACCGCCACGGGCTACCAGGTGCTCTACAACGCGCTTGGCTTCACGCTTGTCGAAAGCCAGGAGCCGCGCGGGCTCCTCGACGGCGTGCTCAACCCGACCGGAGGCGAGGAGCCGGCCAGCGTGCCGGGGTTGGAGCCGGTAATCCTGCTTGCCGCAGTTGGCGCCTTGGCGGTTGCGGCGCGCCGGCGTCGCACCTAGGGCTTCCGAGCGGGCCCGACAAAAGGTTCATATGGAACCGCTTTTTTTGTCGGCCTTCGGGGAGCCCTTTGTCGAGCGAGACGCCGCCGGTTGCGACGGAGCGATCGTCCGCCCCTTCGGAGGAGGCCGACCGTCTCCAAGCCGAGCTTGCCAAAGCGCAGCAGCTCGCGCAGGACCGGCTCTCGCAGCTTCGGTATCTCCAGGCCGACCTTGAGAACCTTCGCAAGAGCTTCGCCCGCGAGCGCGCCGAGGTCGAGCGTCGCGCGGTCGAGTCGTTTGCGCGCGACCTCCTTCCCGTCCTCGACGACTTCGACCGCGCGCTCGCGACGCTCCCCGACGGTGACGAGCGTCGCGGGCTTTCCCTCCTGCACGGCAACCTCCTCTCCGTTCTGCAGGCGCGGGGGCTTCGGGCGCTCGATCCCGTCGGCAAGCCCTTCGACCCGTTCCTGCACGAGGCCGTGGCGCGCGAGAGCTCCGACAAGCCCGAAGGCACGGTCCTCTCCGAGATCGTGAAGGGCTACGCGGTGGGCGACCGCGTGATCCGTCCTTCGCAGGTCCGGATCGCCGCTTCTCCCCCGACTGCCACTCCAGAAGGTGATTCCCATGACGCGTGAGAAGATCCTCGGCATCGACCTTGGAACGTCCAACAGCCAAGCCGCCGTCATGATGGGCGGCAAGCCCACCATCGTCCCGTCGGCCGAAGGCGCCACGGTGGCCGGCAAGATGTTCCCCTCCGTCGTGGCCTTCACCCGGGACGGGCAGCTGCTCGTCGGCGAGCCGGCCCGCCGCCAGACCGTCTCGAACCCCGAGGGCACGGTGCTTGCCGCCAAGCGCAAGATGGGAACGAGCCACGCCTTCCGCCTGCACGGCAAGGAGTACACGCCCCAGCAGATCTCAGCCTTTCTCCTGCAAAAGATCAAGCGCGACGCCGAGGCGTTCCTCGGCGAGCCCGTGACAAAGGCCGTCATCACGGTTCCCGCATACTTCAACGACAACCAGCGCACGGCGACCAAGGACGCCGGACGCATCGCGGGCCTCGAGGTCGTGCGCCTCGTGAACGAACCCACGGCCGCCGCAATGGCCTACGGCCTCGACAAGGAGGGCGACCACAAGATTCTCGTGTTCGACCTTGGCGGCGGCACGCTCGACGTGACGATCATGGAAATGGGCGAGGGCACGTTCAACGTGCTGTCCACCTCCGGCGACACGCAGCTTGGCGGCACGGACATGGACGCTGCCCTTGTCGACTGGATCGTCTCCGAGTTCCGCCGCGAGCAGGGGGTGGACCTTCGCAAGGACGCCATGGCCATGCAGCGGGTGCGCGAGGCCGCCGAGAAGGCCAAGATCGAGCTCTCCACGGTGCTCGAGACCGACATCAACCTCCCCTACGTGACGGCGGACGCCTCCGGGCCCAAGCACCTGCAGCTCCGCCTCACGCGCGCGAAGCTCGAGCAGATCGTGGCGCCCATCGTCGCGCGCTGCATCCACCCCGTCGAGCAGGCGCTCGCCGACGCCAAGCTAACGAGGGGCGACATCGACCGCATCGTGCTCGTGGGCGGCCCCACGCGCATGCCCGTCGTGCACAAGTTCCTCGAAGAGCGCGTCGGCACGAAGGTCGCGCGCGGGGTGGACCCGATGGAATGCGTGGCGCTGGGCGCTGCGATCCAAGGCGGCATCCTGGCCGGAGACGTAAAGGATCTCGTGCTGCTCGACGTGACGCCGCTTACACTGGGCATCGAAACCCTCGGCAAGGTCCTCACACCCCTCATCGAGAGGAACACCACCATCCCCACGAAGAAGAGCCAGATCTTCTCCACCGCCTCCGACCTCCAGACGGCCGTGACCGTGCACGTGCTCCAGGGCGAGCGGCCCATGGCCAAGGACAACGTGAGCCTGGGCCAGTTCAACCTCGTCGGCATCCCGCCGGCGCCGCGCGGCGTCCCGCAGATCGAGGTCACCTTCGACATCGACGCCTCGGGTATCCTCCACGTCTCCGCAAAGGACCTCGGCACGGGCAAGGAGCAGAAGATGACCGTGACGGCCTCGACCAAGCTCGCTGACGCCGACGTCCAGCGCATGGTGCGCGAGGCAAAGGAGCACGAGGAGGAGGACAAGCGCCGGCGGCAGGAGATCGAGCTTCGCAACGAGGCGGACGCGCTCGTCTACGCCGCCGAGAAGGCGATCGCCGAGCACGCAAGCAAGGTACCCAAGGAGGTGCTCACCGCCGTCGAATCGGCAGCCCAAGACGTGAAGTCCGCCCTTGCAAGCCAAGACGTCGCCAAGGTTCGCGCTGCCAAGGATCGGCTCGAGAAGGCGCTTGCCGGCGTGGGGCAGGCGGTGTACGGCAGCGCCGCAAGCGCGGCCGCGCAGGCCACCGGCGGGCCGGACGCCCGAGCGGACGGCTCCGGTGAGGGCCACCGCGTTCACGTGCGAGATGCGAACGAGAAGCCGGAAAACGTCGTTGACACGGACGCCAAGCGGGAGCCGTAGGAATCGGCGGGGCCATGGCGGACAAGCGCGACTACTACGAGGTCCTCGGCCTTGACCGCGACGCCACGCCGGATGCGATCAAGAAAGCCTTCCGCCAGCTTGCCCGCAAGTGGCACCCCGACGTGAACCCCGGCAACCCGGAAGCCGAGGCGCGCTTCAAGGAGATCAACGAGGCGTTCCAGGTCCTTTCCGACCCGCAGCGGCGCGCCCAGTACGACCGTCACGGGCACGGCGCGTTTGCGCCCGAGGACGTCGCCGGCTTCCGCGGCTTTGACATCAACCTCAACGACCTCTTCCGCGACTTTGGGCTGGGGGATCTCTTCGAAGCCTTCGGCCGGCGGGGCCCGCGCCAGGGCCTGGATCTGCGCGCCGAGGTCGAGATCGACCTCGAGGAGTCGTTCCAGGGGACGGAGAAGCCTGTCCTCGTGGTCCACGCCCGCGGCTGCGCGACCTGCGAGGGCACGGGCGCCACGCCCGGCAGCATCGAGACCTGCCGCGCCTGCGGCGGCGCGGGGCAGGTCCGCCAGGCTCAGCGCACGGCGTTTGGGCAGTTCGTGTCCATCCAGCCGTGCGCCGAATGCGGGGGGCGCGGCCGATTCTCGCGCCAAGCCTGCCGCGACTGTCGCGGTCAGGGCCGCGTGCGAGCGGAGGAATCGCTGCGCGTCCGCATCCCGCCTGGCATCGAGGACGGCCACCATCTCCGCGTCGCGGGCGCCGGTGAGGAGGGCGAGCCCGGCGCGCCTCCCGGCGATCTCTTCGTTCTCGTGGGCGTCCGCCCGCATGCCGTCTTTGAGCGCGAGGGCGCAAACCTCTTCTGCGTCACGCGGATCGACCTCGCGACGGCCATCCTCGGGGGAACGATCGAGGTGCCAACGCTGGAGGGGGAGGAGAAGCTTCCCATCCCGCCGGGCACGCAGAGCCACACTCTCTTCCGGTTGCCGGGCCACGGCATGCCCGAGGTGCGCGGCGGCCGCCGCGGGGACCAGATCGTCCGCGTGGAGGTGGAGATCCCGCGCAAGCTCTCGGCCAAAGAGCGGGAAGCCGTGCGCGAGCTTTCGGGCCAAACCGGGAAGCCCACGACGGGCCGCGGCTTCTTCGACAAGATGCGCGGCTACCTTTGACGGCTACGCCGCGCGCTCGATCGTCCCCTCGTGCAGGAGGTTCGCGTCCCCGTCGTAGAATCGCAGCGCAAGCGTCTCGCCCTCCACGCTTGCCCAGACGAACCCGAGCGTGTCGCCCTTCTGGAAGTACGCCTCGTTGCGGGAGGGATCGGCAAGCGGGCGCGTCTTGGCGCCTCCGCCGCTGATGACAAAGTGCGTCGCGCCGCAGGAGGGGACGGGGGCGAGCCACTGCAGATCGTGCTCGTGGCCGGCGAAGAAGACGTCCACCTTGTCGCAGATGGTCGCCTCGAACCACGCGCGAAGCTCCGGGGCGGCGTTGCCGTGCTGGCCGTTGCTGATGTACGGATAATGCGCGTGGGCGAACGTCCACGTGGCTCCGCGTGCGGGAAGCTCACGCGCAAGCCACGCAGCCTGCGCGGCGCCCTCGGGGTCCTTGCCCAAGGCGGCTCTCTGTCCGAAGATGAGGTAGGTGTCGAGCGCGAAGAACGCAAGCGCGCCGTGCTCGTGCTTGTAGTGTCGCGCCGGCATTTGCCACTTCTCGCTGGGTCGGTCGGTCCGCTGCGCGTAGGCGACTTGGAAGTCGCCAAGCGCCCAGGCCTCGCGCTGCAGCCCGTTGTCGTGGTTGCCAAGCGTCATGTAGAAGGGGATGTCGAAGGCCGCGTAGGGGGCTTCGAACTTCTCGAGAAACTGTGGGTCGTAGTGGCTCGTCACGCCGACCTCGTAGATGTTGTCGCCCGTTCCGACGACGAAGTCGCAGCCGAGTTCTTCGCACACCGATAGCATGGCCGCCGCGACGCGGTGCTGCGCGGGCGTGCCCGTGCCTTGATCGCCCAGGACGAGGAAGCGAACGACCTCTCCGGCCTGCGGATCCGGTGCTGGCGGCGGAGGCGGGTCGCGCTGCGTGCGTGGATCGTCCGGGGGAGGTCGCGCGGTTTCGGAAGGGCCCAGGCACCCAGAGGCAGCAACGATCGAGACAAGGAACAGAACCACAAGCGAGGCGTGGCGCACGAACGGCATTGCGCGCTCCATGGCTTAACGCTTATCGGCGGGTCCTGAAACGGCGTCTCAAGCCAGAGGCGCGCGCGAGTCCGTCCGCTCAGTTTCCTCGCGGATCTCAAACGCCCGGTGCGCGTCGATGCCAAGGTCGCGCGCAAGCCGCGCCAACGTCCGCTCCTCGTCGCGTGAGATGCCGCCGCGAAGCGCCATGCGCACGGCCGCGCGGTAGGTTTCCTCGCGGTCGGAGGGCGGAACGGCAGAACCGCTGGCGGGCACGGCCGCCTGCGCGAGCCGGTCCGCCGCGCGCTGCAAGGGCGCGATCGCGAACACGAGCAGGCCCGCGGCCGCGATCCCGACGTACGGGTTCTCTTCCCCGCCGAAGACGACCTGCGCCGCTTCGCTCACGACGAAGAAGACCGCGATGAAGGCGGCGGCGATCGTCCCGCGGCTGATGGTCCAGCGCACCTTCACGTCGATGCCAAGGAGCTGGTGGCGAACGATGGCGTAGGCGAGGAGCAGGACGCTCGCGAAGCGGGCAAGGCCGTGCAAGGAGCGGGGCTCCACCAGGATCTGCGCCATCGCGGCCAGGGCCACGGCAAGCGGCAGCCATGCGACCGTCCGCGCGGCGGCGGGGCGGGGGGAGATCCGCACGTTGCGAAGCCACAAGGCCGACAACGCAAGCGTCGGTGGCAAGAACCCCACGAACACCGCCGGCGTGAAGAAAGGAAGTGGGCCCGTGTGGCGCCAGGCGCGAAGGATCTCGACCCCGACGACGTATGCGATCAGGAGAATGAGGGCTGCGCTGAGGAGGTAATACTCCTGCCGCGGCTCGCGGTGGTACCGAAGCGCGAAGAGAAACGTGCAGTACCAGAAAGCGGCCAAGGCCACGCCTGCTGCTTGGCCGCCCAGGAACAAGGCTGCAGCGAGCGTGGGCGCGGCCGTCCAGACCGAGACGAGCTGACCGTCCACGTACAGGCCGCTTGCGATCTCCCAGTGGAGATAGGCCGGAAGGTTTGGCACGAGGACGACCCACAAGGCTGGAAGGACAGCTAGGAGGGCAAGCCGTCGTTCGGAGGAGCTCAACGGCCTTGGGAACAATGCCGCCAGCCCGACGATTCCAACGGCCGACAGGACAAACAACGGAGCGCCGGCAGCCAGGAGCACGACGGCCAAGGGGCTCGTCAGGAGGGTGAGGTCCCGCACGACGAGGCTGTTGCAGGCGAGGGCCAGACCAAGGCCGATCGCAAAGAGCGCGAACCGCCGGTTCACGAGCGTCCGCGGACGGATCGAGCCCACGAAGACCCCCACGGCTGCCAGCAGGAGGGCGCCTGCGACGTTGAACAGGGCGGCCTGCGAAAGATCCGGCGTCAAGACCGACTCCTCCCGGCCGTCGGCCGCTTGGCGGCAAGGTCCGCCTCCACTTCGTTTCGCAGCTCAAGCGCCCGACGGTGCGAGAGCCCAAGCTCGTCGGACAAGTGCGCAAGCGCAAGCTCCTCCTCGGTCGAGAGACGATGGTCACGAAGCGCGAACCGGGCTGCGGTGCGGAACGCGTCCTCCTTCCCCGCGGCCCTCCGCAAATCGTCGCCTGGAACCGCCGCCTGTGCGAGCCGGTCCGCCGCGCGCTGCAAGGGCGCGATCGCGAACACGAGCAGGCCCGCGGCCGCGATCCCGACGTACGGGTTCTCTTCCCCGCCGAAGACGACCTGCGCCGCTTCGCTTGCGACGAAGAAGACCGCGATGAAGGCGGCCGCGATCGTCCCGCGGCTGATGCCCCAGCGGACCTTCACGTCGATGCCAAGCAGCTGCATCCGCAAGATCGCGTAGGCGAAGACGAGAACGCCAAGGGTCCGCAGGAAGCCGCGCGGGCCGGTCGGCCCGTCCAGCCGTGCCCACAGCAATCCGGCAAGGGCCGCGCCCAGCGCGAGAAGCGCGAGGTTCCTGCACGCCGCCGCCTCGGGACCCTCGTTCGCGTTGCGGAGCCAAAGTGCGGCCAGAACCGTGACGATCGCGATCGAAACGGCGGCCGTCGCGACCAGCTCCGGCGGTCCAACGAACGTGGGCGAGCCGTCGGTCGTGCCGGCTCCCGCGACAAAGCCCACGTACGGAACGAGCGCGGCGGACATCAGCAAGAACTGTCGGCGGGCGACGGGGTCGCTCTCGCGACGGTAACGGAGTGCCGACATCACGAGCAGGAAGGTGAGCGCGCCGGTGACCGCGACGTACGCCAACACGGCCGCGGCGTAATGGGCGACCGAGCCGACGATCGGGTTCCGCGGGGCAAGAGCCGTCACGGCCGGAACGGCAAGAAACGAGGCGACCGCCACGTAGAGCACCCCGATGGCCAAGGCCAACGCAAGCGCCGGCCGGTCCCCCGGGGCAAGGGGATGGGGAAAACGGGTGGCGACCCGCGCCGCAAACCCCGCGCTTGCGACGATGGACCCCAAGCTCACCCACGCCACAAGCGTTCCCGCTGCGGTCCCTTGGAGGATCTCTTGCAAGAAGACGTTCAAAAGCAGCACGCCGGTCCCGAAGGTCACCGCAAACGCCGCAAAGGCGACGTTGCCGGAAGCGCGCGGCTTGACGGATGCGACGAAGACGCCCAAGGCAACAAGAAGCGCGCCGCTTGCCGCGTTGAGGATGCTCCCCGCGTCGGTGGCGATCTCGACCAACGAGCGGAACTGACGACGCGTGAAGGCTTAAAGCGCGCGTCCGCCGGATCGGCGGGGCGAGCGGGTCTTGCTGCGCAACGCCGCTCACCTCGTCGAACGTCGTCGAAGCGTACCAGGCCACGCGTCGAGCGCCGTCGCGATCACGATCACGCCCAACGCGCCTCCGTCGACGCTTGCGACGCTTCCTTTTCGACGGTCTCGCGGAGGGACAGCGCCGTCGACGCGTCGATGCCAAGCTCGGCCGCAAGATCGGCCAAGTGGCGCTCCTCGGCCCTCGTCACCCTCCCCTCGCGGATCGCATACCGCACCGCCGCGCGATAGACGTCCTGCCGACGGGACGCGGGAGTTCCAGCCGGCGTGGCCGTTGTCGGCGAGCCGACCGGAACCGCCGCGTGCGCCACCCGGTCGGCAAACTGCATGAGCGGCGCAATCGCAAAGACGAGAAGGGCCGCCGCGGCGATGCCGAAGTACTCGTTGTCCTCGGTCGAAAAAACCACTTGCGCCGCTTCGCTGATGACGAAGAACACCGTGATGAAGATCGCGGCGACGGTCGTCTTGCTGATGCCCCAACGGACTTTCACGTCGATGCCCAGGAGCTGGTGCCGGACGACCGCGTACGACAGGACGGCAACCGTGAGCAGGCGCGCGATGCCGTTGAGGCCGATCCCGCTGCCGAACTCCGCCCCCGCAAGCGCGCCTTCCAGAAGCCCCGCCACGGCGATTCCAAGCCCAAGCCACGCGAGGTTTCTCCCGACTCTCGGTCTGCCCGCGCGATGCCACGACCAAAGCCACGCGAGCGCGACCACGACTGCAAACACGACGAAAAGCTCCGACGCCCCACGGATCACCGGATCCGTGGAGAAGGCTCGGCCGGTGCTGCTGAACGGATAGAACGTGAGCGCGGCGGCAAGCAGCGGCGTTCGTTCGAGGATCGCCGGAGCCGCCGCGCGGCGGGCGACGCGCGCCGCCATCACAAGCAGCAACCCATACCACAGGCCCAGGCTGATCCATGCGAAGAAAAGGTAGAACGGTACGCCCGGGCCAAGCGCTGCGATGGTGGGTGACTCGTCCGTCAAAACGCCACGGCCCGCCCAGGCCATTGCCGCAACGGTAACGACGGGAATCAAGAGAAGCACGCGCTCGCCGGGCGCAAGCCGGGCCGGGACGACCCTCAGCACGAAGGCCGTTGCTGCAATCTGCGCAACCGAGAATCCCGCGGCAGCCCACGACAATGCCAGGACAAGCGGCGACGCGGGGCCCGCGACGACGGCCAAGTTGATGCAGGAAACGGCGGCACCAAAAGCAAACAGGAATGCTGCGACGGCCGTCGCCTGCTCCGTCCGGGGCCGCACGGAAGCCACGAACAGGCCAAAGGCGATCACCGCGACGCCGCCGGCTACGTTGAACGCGGTCGTGAGCTCCCAGTCCACGAACCGCCCAAGCGGTAGGGAATCTTAAGACCTACTTGGGCTCGAGTTCAAGCAAGCGGATGACTGCCGAAGGGCTCACGCCGTCATCGGCCGCTCGATGTCGCGCCGCATCTCCTTGCCCACGAACTCGCGCGGGTCCACGAGCCGGCCCTCGATCGCCGTGACCGCCGCCGTGGCGGGCGAGACGAGGTACGAGAGCGATTTGGGGTGGCCCATGCGCCCGACGTAGTTGCGGTTGCTCGTGGAGACGCAGATTTCCTGCGAGGCGAGCACGCCGCCCATTCCGCCAAAGCACGCGCCGCACGAAGCAGCGTTGAAGATGCCGCCGGCCTCGGTGACGATCTCGACGATGCCTTCCTTGAGGCACTGCTTGTAGATCGACGTGGAGGCGGGGAAGACGACAAGGCGCGTTCCGCGGGCCACCTTCTGTCCCTTGATGATCCGGGCAAGCGTGCGCATGTCCTCGAGCCGCGCGTTCGTGCACGAGCCCACGAAGACTTGGTCGACGCGCGGCACGTCCACCTCGCGCACGGGCCGCACGTTGTCGGGCGAGTGCGGCATGGCGACGACGGGCTCGAGCGCCGAGGCGTCGATCTCGATCGACTTGGCAAAACGCGCGTTCGCGTCGCTGCGCAGGCCCGCGTACCGCTCGACCTCGCCGCGCCGCCCGTTCTTGACGTCGACGTTGCGGAGGTATTCGAGCGTCTTTGCGTCGGCGGGAATGATGCCGGTCTTCGCCCCCATCTCGGTCGTCATGTTGGTGAGCGTGAAGCGCTCGTACATGGGCATCTTCTCGATGGCCGAGCCGTCGAACTCGACGGCCATGTAGCGGCCGCCGTCGTCGCCGATTCTCCCGATGATCGAGAGCACGAGGTCCTTGCTCTGCACGGGGAACGACAGCTCGCCCGTGATGCGCATGCGGAAGGTCTCGGGAACGCGAAGCCAGATCTCGCCCGTGGCCATGACGGCGGCCATCTCCGTGGGGCCGATTCCGGATGCAAACGCGCCCATCGCGCCGGCCATGTTGCTGTGGCTGTCCGTGCCGACCATGAGGTCGCCGGGCAGCACGAAGCCCTCCTCGACCATGATCTGATGGCAGATGCCCTGGTTCCCGATGTCGTAGAAGTGGCGAATGCCCCACTTCTGCACGAACTCGCGGATCGTCGCGTGGAGCTTGGCCGACGCCTCGGTCGACGCGGGAACCCAGTGGTCGATCGGCACGACCACGCGGTCGGGGTCCCAAAGCTTCGTCGCGCCCATCTCGTCGAGCGGCTTTACGACCTGCGCGCACGCCTCGTGCGCCATGGCGACGTCCACCTTCGCGTCCACGATCTCGCCGGGCGACACCTCGCGCTTGCCCGCCTTGAGAGCGAGGATCTTCTCCGCAAGCGTGTGGGGCGAACCCGAAGCCATGCGTACGGTTACACGCGCGGGTGAGATAAGCGTACCGCCGACGCGGCGGCTACAGCCGCGCGGACGCGCCAAGCTGCGCGCCCGCCTTGCCCTCTGCGGCGTCGAGCGCGCGGGCGACGACGTCAGCGAGCGACTCGCGCGGGTGCGCGCGGTGGCGGGCGAGGCGGTCGCGGAGCGCGACGGGGATGCGGATCGTCGTCTGCTTCTTTGCCATGGGAACCGCGGCGTATACACACGTATACGTATGTATACATACCGGCTCAGGGCGCGCTCGGGCGGGACGCGATCCGTCGGAAGCTTCCAAGCGTGACGACGGCGGGCACGGCGCGCAGGTCCTCCGGACGGTGCCGTTCCGCCCACCGGATCGTGCCCGCGGCCGTTGCGCGAAGCGCGAGGTCGACGCCCCAGCCCGTCCACTGTTTGCTTCCCCAACGCGGCGCGCCCTCGCCGCCGTGTCGCACGGTCTGCGGCGGCTCGCGGATCGGTACGGAGAGGACCATGTCCGCCTCGCGCAGCGGGCCGTCCTCCGAGCGAAGCCGGCCGGCGACGGTGCGGCCCGCGTCGCGCTCGTCGATGCGAAGCGCCCGCTCGGGCACGCGCCAGGCTCGCGCTTCGGGGAAGCGCTCGTGGAGGAAGTCGCTGCCGTCGTCCGAGTTGACGAAGACGTCGGGCGCGGCGTTTGCGTCGGCGGGGAGAAGCACGAAGGCGTCGAAGGTGCCGTGCGTGCGCGTGCGGAGGCGGATCCACTCGAAGCGGCCCGGCACGTGTGCGTATGGCGCGTAGAACTCGTAGGCGACGTCGCCGTCGTCGGGCGGCGCAAGGAACCTCGCGGTCACGGTCCCTCCGCGACGAGGAGCACGACGCCTTCGTGTACGGACAGCAGCGCGCCGTCGCGCTCGACGCGGTTTGAGAGCCCGCGCGAGGATCCCCACGCAAGCGGCTGTCTCTCGATGTCGTAGGCGGTGCCTTGGAGCGTGACCGTGGCGCCGCCGGCTTCGGGCAGGAGGTGGAAGCGCGCGCCGCGCGGGGGAAGCGGAAGCCTTCCGGGCGCGGGGACGAAGCGGAGCGTCTCGCCGGCGCCGACCATGAGCGTCTCGACGCCGGAGGCTTGTGCGCGGCGCAGGAGCGCGACGTTCGCGAGGAAGTGGGCCGTGGAGCCGCCGTGCGCGCCCGCGATAAGGAGGCGCCGCGGCGAGAGTTCGAGGGCCTTCTTGAGGGCGGCCTCGCCGTCGGTGAAGTCCTTGCGGCGGGGAAGCTCGACGAGGTTGGCGCCGCGGCACTTCTCCAGCACGGCCGGGTCGATGGAGTCGAAGTCGCCGACGATCCAGTCGGGGATGCGGCCGGCGGCGACGAGGCCGTTGGCGCCGCCGTCGGCGCACACGAGGACGTCGCAGGCGTCGAGGAGCCGAAGCTCCCGTTCGCCGGGGGCGTCGCCGTGGAGCACGAGGCCGACGATCATGCGCGCGCCTCCGGAAGCCCTTCGACGCAGCGGCCGTCCACGAGCGTCCAGAGGCGGTCGGCGAGGCGGCGGGCCTCGTCGCGGTCGTGCGTGACCCACAGCGCGGCGACCTTGCGTTCGGCAAGGAGCGCTTTCACGCGCGGAGCAAGCTCGTCGCGCAGGTCGCGGTCGAGCGCGCTCATGGGCTCGTCGAGGAGCACGGCGCGCGGCCGGGCGGCAAGCGTGCGCGCAAGCGCGACGCGTTGCCGCTCGCCGCCGGAGAGCTCGTCGGGCCGCGCGTCGGCCTTGCCCGCAAGCTCGACGAGGGCCAGCCACGACTGGGCTTCCGCGCGCTCGCGGTCGCGGGGGATTCCCTGGTACCGCATGCCAAAGGCCACGTTCTCGCGCACGGAGAGGTGGGGGAAGAGCGCGGGCTCCTGGAAGAGCATTCCGACGCGGCGCGCGTGGGGCGCCAGCGGGTCGAGGGGGTCGTCGTTCCAGCGGATCGTGCCGCGGTAGTCCCGTTCGAGGCCGGCGACGCAGCGGAGGAGCGTGCTTTTGCCGCTTCCGGAGGGGCCAAGGAGGAAGCCCGACTCGCCCGCCGGGACGGCGAGGCTTGCGCCGCGCAGCGTGGGCGGCCAGCCGGGGTACGTGAACTCGAGGTTCTCGATGCGGAGCGTCAAGCCTCGGCCACTCCCCGGGGGCGCGCGCGCTCGACCACGAGGTAGGCCATGGCGGCAAGCAGCATGAGGATGGCGGCAAGCGCGGTGGCCTGGGCCTTGCGAAGCGGGTCGAAGGGCGCGTCCATGCGGGCGATCCAGACCGCAAGGGTGGCCGTGTCGTCGCGGGCGAGCAGAAGGCTTGCGCCAAAGTCGCCCAGGCTGACCGCCGCGGCAAGCCCGGCGGCCAGCAGAAGCGGCCCGCGCAGCTGTGGCAGGTGCACCCGACGGACGACGTCCAACGGTCGCGCGCCAAGCGTCGCGGCCGCCTCGTCGAGGCGCCGGTCGCGGAGGTCGAGCGCGGGCAGCACGAGGCGCGCGGCAAACGGGAACGCGAGCAGCGCGTGGGCGATCACGACAAGCGCGGCGCTCTCGCGAAGGTCGAAGGCGCTTCCCGCGCCAAAGGACAGCAGGAGCCCGAGGCCGACAAGGAGGCTCGAGACGCCAAGCGGGAGGGCCGCCGCGCCCTCGAGGACCTGGCGCGCGCGGCGCGGGAACGCGCGCGACCCGTAGGCAAGCAAGAGCGTGAACGAGAGCGCAAGCGCGACGGTGGCCGCTGCGTAGGCGAGGCTGCGGGCGACGACGGCGGGAAGGTCGAAGCCGGCGAGGTGGCGCGGGTGGCTTGCGTCCCACACCGCGCGCCAGGCTTCGAGGCTCCACTCGTTTCCCACGCGGAAGGCGCCTGCGAAGACGGCAAGCGGGGGAACGAGGGCCACCGCAAGGAACGCCGCCGCAAGGGCAAGGTCGCGCCGGCGCGCGGGCGCCCGGCGCGCGGCGGCGCCAAGGGGAACGGAGAGGTCGCGGCGGCGAAGGCCGAAGTACGCCGCGAAGAGGCCCACGTTCACGACAAGCTGCAGGAGGCCCAGCGCAGCGGCCCGATCCTCGCGCGGGAACGCGCCGCCGAGGTTCTGGTAGAGCATGGTCTCGAGCGTGGAGACTTGTCCCTGGCCCAGGAACAACACGACGCCAAAGCTCGCGAAGGTGAGCAGGAACACGAGGACGGCGACGGCCGCAAACGCGGGCCACAGCGCCGGCAGCGTGACGCGAAGGAACGCCGAGGTGGGCGGCGCCCCCAGCGTGCGCGCGGCCTCCTCCAGCGCAACCGGCCGCCGCTCGAGGGTGCCGTGGAGCACGCGCGCGGCAAATCCGTAGTTGTAGTACGCGTGCGCGATCACGACGGCGCCCAGCGGACCCACGGCGGCCAAGGCGTCGACGCCAAGAAGGGTTGCCGAAAGCCCGCGGGGACCCAGCGCGTGCTGCACGCCGTACACGACGACGAAGACGGGAAGCACGAACGGCGCGGCGTGCACGGCAAGCTGCGCGCGCGTCCACGGCACGCGGCGGCGGTGGAGGAACCACGCGAGCGGGGCCGCGACCAAGAGCGTGAGCGCGACCGACAGCGCGGCCTGCAAGACCGCGCCCCCGACGCGCCCTCGGACGTAGTCCGACCCCATCCACTCCCACGCGGCGCTTCCCGGGGGCGCTGCGGCCAGGACGACGGCAAGCGGGCCAAAGAAGAACGTCGCGAGGAAGGCGACCGGCGCGGCCAGAAGAAGGAGCGCCGTCCGCCGGGCGACGGGAGCAAGCGTCACGCGCAGTTCGCCGCCTCGCAGAGGTCGACCCACTGCCGGACCCACGTCTCGAGCCGCTGCGCGAGATCCCGGTACTCGAAGCGGGCGGGAACGAACGTGTCGGGGGCGGGGTCGAGGTCGGCAAAGGTGCCGTTCACGCGAACGCCCGGCACCGCGGGGTAGACCGCGCGCAGCGGCGCGGCCATGTCCTGGAACTCGTCCGTGAGCGTCCACTCGATCCAGGCTTTGGCTGCAAGCAGGTTTCGCGTTCCCTTCAGGATGGCCATGGTCTGGATCTGCTGGAAGGTCGCGTTGTCGGCCACGAGCGCCGACGCGGCGTCCTCCCGCGGCCGCCCATAGAAATGCTCGTACGCGGGGCTCGTGCTGTAGCTCGTGACGATCGGCTTGTCGCCAAGCCCGCCCGCGTCCACGCCGTAGCCGCCGCTGAAACGCTGCTCGTACGCCTCGGTCCAGCCCGCCGTCACGACGACGCCGCCGGAAAAGAGGTCGCGCCAGTACGCCTTCCAGTCGTACGGCGCGCCCTCCGGGAACGTGGCGATCGTCGCGAGGAGAAAGCCCAGGCCCGGCGTGCTCGTTCGCGGGTCCTGCGTGACGAACAGGCGCGCGTGGTCACGGACGTCGAGCAGGCTCTCGAGGTGGGCTTCGCGAAGGTCCGGGTGGCGGGGGTCCCAGTTGATCGCGATGTACCCGTGGTCGACGGGCGTGGCCGGCCACGCGCCCGAGTCCGGGAAGAACCGGTAGCGCGCGTCCACGCGGTCGGCAAGGAACGGCTTGTACGCGTGGAGGATGCCCTCGGCCTCCGCGCGAGCGAGAAGGACGTTGTCGAGGCCGTAGATCACGTCGAAGCTGGGCGCGCCCTTCTCCCGGATGGCCCGCGCAAGCGCGGCTCCCGTGTCGTCGGCCTGCACCTGCAGCACGCGCGCGCCGGTGAGGTTCTCGAACCGCTGCTTGGCCTCCTCGAAGCCCCACGGGGCGCCGTGGTCGAGGATCGTGAGCGTCACGCCGGAGAGGCGCGGCCACGACGTCCCGTCGTAGCCCTTGACGTCGTCCGGGCCGGGGTCCGGGGACCGCGGCGGGGGCGCGGCGCACCCGGCGAGAAGGAGGGCGATCGCAAGCGCGGCGGGGACGAGCAGTCGGCGGGGGCTCATGGTCTCACGAGGTTCCGTTCGATCGCGACGATCCGGCGCGCCACGTCGCGCGCCGACGGGCCGGCGACGTAAAGGCACGGCTCGATCCCGAAGGCGCCCGGATCGTGCACCGCGAGGATGGGCGGCCGCGCGGCGCGGACGGCCGCGGCAAAGTCCGCGTCCGGGTCGCCTCGCGCCTCGCGCCTCCGCGAGACGTCCACGGGAGCGAGCCCCTCCCGCGCGGCGGCGCGGCGCGCGTCGTCGCCCCCGCGCACGCTTCCCATCGCCTGCACTGCGGGATCGCGCGCGCGGGCGCGCAGCAGGCAGCGCGCGAGGTGGTCGCTTGCGCCAAAGGCCGGCGGCGCGGGCGCGACGAGACGGCCTGCGGCCTCCACGATGCGGCCGGGGAACGCGGCCACCCGCGAGGGATCGGTCGCGTCCTGCGCCGCGCGCGCGAGGTTGATGCCGATCTGGGGGACAAGCGCAAGCGGCGCGGCGGCCGCAAGCGCGCGCTCGGCTTCCAGAAGGTCGTGGAGCGCGTCGTCGGCGCCCGACCGCGCCGTTTCGAGGACGAGGGCGGCCCACGCGTCCGGCCGGGCCGACGGTGGGTCCTGAAGCTCGCGGCAGAGCTCCTCGGCCAGGCGCGCGGCGAGCGCATCGGCGGGCGGCGGCTTCGCGGCGAGGTAGCGGCTCACCATGCTCTGCGTGACGCCAAGCGCCTGCGCGATGCGATCCTGGCTCCATCCCTCGCGGGCAAGCTCCCGCGAGGCAAGCGCCCGGACGAGGGGCGCCAGCGCCTCGGTCGTGGCGAGGAAGGCGGCAAGGCCCATGCGCGCGGCATGCGGGCGGACGTATAACTAGATGATGGCCCGTCATGAACGATTCATACGGAAAGGTTTTCGGGGGCCGCGGCGCTGGCGGCGACGTGACGGAGCTTGACGCGTGGCTTGCCGCCGAGGGCGCGCGCATGCGCCCGTTCGAGGGCCAGCCGGGGCCGGAGCGCTTCGGCAGCCCTTGGGCCGAGCACGAAGCCCTCACCGCCCGCGTGGCCATCCTCGACGCTCGCCGCCACGCGCGCTGGCTGCTGGCAGGACCCGATCGCGAGCGCCTCCTCCACGGCGTCCTTTCAAACGAGATCCGCGGGATGAAGCCCGGCGAGGCGCGCGAGAGCCTGCTCCTGGACCCCAAGGGTCGCCTCGTCGCGCGGCTTGCGCTCCTCGAGACCGACGCCGCCTACCTCGTCCTCGCGGAAGCCGGCTGCGCCGCCGCCGCCAAGACCACGCTCGAGCGCTACCTGCGCTTCTCGAAAAGCCGCATGGGCGAGGCGGACCTCGACGAGATCCGCCTCGTGGGCCCGCTTGCCCCGCGGCTCTTCGAGCAGGTGACCGACGGCGAAGCGCCCAAGGACGGCACGTTCGTGCAGGCCGGAAACGCCTACGCGCGGGCGTTTGCGTTCGGCGAGCTTCCGGGCGTCCAGTTCCTCGTCCAGCGCGACGAGACGCTCGAGATGTGGAAGCTCCTTCGGCAGGCCGGCGCGCAGCCCGCGGGGTTCGCGGCGGAGGAGACCGCGCGCGTGTGGGCCGGAGAGCCGCGCTTTGGCGCCGAGCTTTCGCCCGACGTCTTCCCGCAAGAGGTTGGACTCGATCCGCTCGTGAGCTTCGCGAAGGGCTGCTTTGTGGGCCAGGAGACGATGGCGCGCATCAAGAATCTCGGCAAGGTGAACCGCCGGCTCGTGCGCGTGCGCTTCGACGCGAAGGAGCCGCCCGCGCCCGGCGCAACGCTCTCGCGCGACGGCAAGGACGTGGGCACGGTCACCTCGTCCGTGAAGCCCGGCCACGAATCGCCGGTGGGCCTCGCGTTGGTGCGCGTGGAAGCCGCTGAGCCAGGGATGCGCCTTTCGGCAAGCGGCGTTGCGGCGACCGTTTTATGACCCTAAAAGGTAAGACGAGAAAAGAAAAGGGTGGGGAGGCGCCGAGGGTTTGCGCCTCCCGGGTTTCATCGTTCTAGAGGTCGCGCCGTCCGCGCAGCGTAAGGCACGCGGCCGCGGCGATGGCGGCGCCGCCGACGGCGACGCCGATCCACGCGGGGCTGCCCACGATCGAGGCCGACGCGACGGACTGGATCGTGATCTCGTGCACGCTGAAGTGGGGCACCCACACGAGCACCTCCACGTGGTTGGCCGCGATCACGACCACGAACTTCGATTCGGGGCCGCCGCGCTGGAGGTCCTCGAAGCTCGCCGCCATGCGCGCGTCGCCGCCGTCGAAGAGCACCGAGACCTCCTCGGGCGCCATCACGGAGAGGATCGCGCGGGGCAGGCGGAAGGTCACGATCTTGCCCTCGTGCTGCGGGCTGTCCACGGTGAGGATCGCGCGGCCGGACACGGCCTCGCGAAGACGGACCTCGACGCCCGTGTAGTCCACGGTGCGAAGCTGCGCGTCGGCGGTGATCTCCGCCTCGGCGCCAAGGCGCCGCTCGGCGATCGCGCGGGCCTTCGCGGAAACGAGGGGCTCGGGCTCGTCGCGGAACTGCGCGGGGCGGCCGTGGAACAGGAGCGCGTGGTGCGGCTCCTGGCCGCCGTTTGGCTCGCAGCGGACGTTCGAGGCGGCGATCTTGGCGAGGACCTCGCGGCCGTTGTCGGACACCGACAGGCGCACGGCGCCCTTGCCCGTGAAGACGCCGTGGAAGGCGCCGCCAAGGTACACTTCGCCGTCGCCCTGCTTGGCAAAGACGCCGTCGGCGAGCTTGAAGACCACGCCGGCCTCCTGCGCGCCGCAGGCCGCCACGGCGATGCCGCCGCCCGGGCCGTCGTGGAAGCCGTACGCCGCCACGCGGCCGCGGGCGAAGAGCCATCCGTGGTTCTGGACGTCGAGGATCGGGTTGCCGCCGCGCACGGACATGCCGTAGAAGACGCTCGTGCCCTCCACGGTGTAGCGCGTGACGTCGCCGGTCCGCTCGTCGAGGTGGAACTTCACGTGCTGGCCCATCGCGACCCCGTCGGCGTAGCGGAAGCCGCACCGCCGCTCGGGGCGCGTCTCCTCGCGCATGGCGCCGCTTTGGTCGTACGCGCGCGCGGTGGGCGTGCCGTACACGGGGCAGGGGTGGGGCTCGGGCGGGGGCCGCACGTGCTGCGGCGCGAGGTACGCGCCGGCGCGGGCCTCCAGGGAGCGGT
>DATLFM010000109.1 GCA_035541015.1 Candidatus Thermoplasmatota archaeon | reverse complement strand
GCTTGACGTGCTTCCCGCCACCGCGGCCGATCTTATCGTGCGCGAGCTCGCGTTTGCCGGCGTCCTCGTCGAAGGGGACGAGGTTGAGTTCCGCGCGATCGTCGAGAACGTGGGCGACCGCGCAGCCGGCGAGTTCGTCGTCCAGTTCCGAATCGGCGCGACCGTTCTTGGCAGCGTCGCGGTCCCGGGCCTCCCCGCCGGCGCGGCCACCGCGCCCGTCGCTGCGCCGAATTGGACCGCGCGCGCGGGCACGTGGACGCTCACGGCGTTCGCCGATGCGACGGACACGGTCGTCGAGCGGAGCGAAACGAACAACACCCGCGCGCTTGGCGTCGCGGTGGGTTCGCTGGCCACGCTGCCGGATCTCGTGCCCGAATCGGTCGACTGGGGCGGCCTCCCGCTCAACGAGGGCGATCTCACGACGATCCGCGTCACGATCGCCAACCTCGGCGGCTCGCCCGCCGGACCCACGACCACCCGATTCACGCTTGGAACGGTGGCCCCGGTTTCCACGCCGGCCCTTGCGGCGGGCGATCGCACGGTCCTCAACCTCAGTTGGCGCGCAAGCGCCGACGCCGCCACGCTTGCGATCGAGACGGACGCGGAGGGGGACGTCCGCGAATCCAACGAGAGCAACAACGTCCTCGAGGCCGCCGTGGACGTGCTGGCGGCGGGCCAACGGCCCGATCTTCGCCTCGCCAACCTCTCCGCGCCCGAAGGGAACCTCTTCGCCGGGGACACGGCCGTCTTCTCCGTGATCGTGCGCAACGACGGGAACGCGCCGTCGCCTGCAACGACCGTGCGCTTTTCCCCGGCCGACGGCGAGGCCACCCCCGCGTCGTCGGCGGCCGTGCCGTCGCTCCCGCCCGGCGGCTCCGTCGCCGTGCGATCCGAGGCGATCCCGCTGCGCGTGGGCCTCGCCGTCGTGGCCACGGCGGACCCCGACGACCGCGTGCGCGAATCGAACGAGGACGACAACGATGCGACGCTTGCGCTCGACGTGCGGGTCCCGCCCGCCGACCTTTCCGTCGTCGCCATCGAATGGGAACCCCGGCTTCCACGCGCGGGCGAGACGCTTCTTGTCCACGTGCGCGTGGAGAACCTCGGCCGCGGGCCCGCGCGGGACGTCGCCGTGCAGTTCCTCGTGAACGACGCTACGATCGAGACACGCAACCTCCCCGCCGTCGCCTCGGGCGCGGGCGCCACGGCTGAATTCACCTGGGCGGCCGTCGCCGGAAACCACGTGCTGGCCGCCAAAGCGAACCCCGCGCGGACCGTGGAGGAGACGCGCCACGACAACAACGAACGCACGCAAGCGGTGCTTGTGACCTCCGGGGGACCGCCCGCGCCCACGCCGGGCGCCGAGGCGGGGGCGGCCCTGGCGACGCTGGGCCTCCTCGCGCTCGCCCTTCGACGGCGCCTGGGCTAGCCGGGAAGCGCAAAAGGCAAGAGCCCGACCCCGCCTGCGCGGGGGCGTGGACGAGCGCATCGTAGCCTCGCAATGGAACGCGATCGCGGCGAGCTTCGAGCGGGCGCGGACGCGCCCCTGGCCGCAGGCGATGGAGTTCCTGCGCTCGCTTCCGGACGGCGCGCGGGTGCTGGACGTTGGCTGTGGCCACGGGCGGCACGGCCTTCCCGCCCGCGACGAGGGATTTCGCGTCGTGGGCGCCGATCCCGCGCCGGACATGGTCCGACGGGCCGCCTCCCGCGGTCTCCCCGTCGTCTGCGCCTCGGCGACCTCGTTGCCGTTCCGATCGTCCTCCTTCGATGCGACGCTCTCCATTGCCACGGTCCACGTGATTCCGGGGCGGGCCTTGCGCCTTCGCGCACTCTCCGAGATGGGACGCGTCCTTGTTCCCGGCGGGCGCGCGCTCGTGACGGCGTGGGACGCAAGCGAGGCGAGGTTCGAGCGCGCGGCCCCGTGGCCCGGCGGCGAGCTAGGCGACCTGTCGGTGCCTTGGCGCGAGGGTGGGGAATCGTTCCCGCGCTACATGCATCCCTACGACCGCGAGGAGTTGGCCGCGGACGCGCGGGCGGCCGGTCTTGCGATCGAGGACCTGCGCGGCGCCGAGGTCGGCGGATCGCGCAACTGGCTCCTCGTCGCTCGCAAACCTTCATGACAAGCGCCCGCCGTGCGGCGTGCATGACACTGCTTCGGACGCCGCTTCACGATCTCCACCGCACGCTTGGGGCGCGGCTTGTCCCGTTCGCCGGCTACGAGATGCCCGTGATGTACACGAGCATCGTGGACGAGCACATGGCCGTGCGCCGCGCCGTCGGGCTCTTCGACGTCTCGCACATGTCGAACCTGTGGTTCCGCGGCGACCCCGCCCGCCTCGCGCGCGCCGTGGTGGCCGACGCGGCGTCCATCAAGGTGGGCGGCAGCAAGTACACGATGGCCCTTCGCGACGACGGTACGATCCTGGACGATCTCTACCTGTTCCGCTACCCCGAGGGGTTCCACGTCGTTCCCAACGCCGGCATGAACGAGGCCCTGCGCGAGCACGTCGAGCGCCACTCGGGGCAACCCGTGCAGGACGTGACGCGGGAGACCTTCATCCTCGCGCTGCAGGGTCCCAAGGCCGCCGCCGCGCTTGCACCCCTTTCGGAGTTCCCGGTGGCCGACTTGAAGCCGTTCCGCTGTACACGCGCGCGCGTGGCCGGAGTGGACCTTCTCCTCACGCGGACGGGGTACACGGGCGAGGACGGATTCGAGCTCATGGGGCCCGCGGCCGCGGCCGAGCGCCTCTTCGAAGCGCTCCTTGCGGCCGGCAGGGAGCACGGCATCCTCCCCTGCGGGCTTGGGGCGCGCGACACGCTGCGCCTTGAGAAAGGCTTCTGCCTGGCCGGACACGAGTTCGAGGGCGGTCGGACGCCCCTTGAGGCCAAATTGTCGAAGTTCGTCCATTGGGAGCACGAATTCGCCGGCCGCAAGGCGCTCGAAGCGCAGCGGCAACGCGACGACTACGAGCGCCTCGTCGGCCTCGTCGCCGAGCAGGGGATCCCGCGCCAAGGCAGCGAGATCCGGGAGCCCGGCGGGCGGCGAGTGGGCGTCGTGACAAGCGGCACGCTAAGCCCGATCCTGAAGAAGGGCATCGCGCTCGGCTACGTGGCCCCCTCGCACCGCAACGTTGATGCCCGCTTGGAGATTGTCACCCGCGGCCAGGCGGCGCAGGCCAAGGTCGTGCCGCTGCCGTTTGTCTGAATCGCGGAGGTCGTCGCGTGGCGCACGAGGTCCCATCCGAGCTTCGTTACACCAAAGACCACGAATGGGTCCGGGTCGAGGGCGACCTCGCGCGCGTGGGCATCACGGACTTCGCGCAGGACCAATTGACGGACGTCGTGTACGCGAAGATCCCCCGGAAGGGCGACCGCGTGAAGGCGCACGACGTGATCGGCGAGGTCGAATCGATCAAGTCCGTGAGCGAGATCTTCTCGCCCGTCTCCGGCGAGATCGTGGACGTCAACGAAGCGTTGAACGCCGAGCCGGGTCTCCTCAACCGTTCCCCCTACAAGGACGGGTGGTTCTGCGTGATCCGGCTCGCAAACCCGGGCGAGCTTGCGGGTCTCCTGACCGACAAGGACTACCGCGCGCACACCCAGGCCGGCGGCCACTAGAGGGACAGCCATGCCGCACTTTGCCGAGGGCGAGGAAGCGGTGCGGCGCATGCTCGCCGCCATGCGGCTTCCGTCGGTCGACGCGCTCTTCGACGACATCCCGAAGTCCGTCCGGACGCAGCTCAACCTGCCCAAGGGCCAAAGCGAGCTTGCCGTTCGCCGGCGCGCCGCCGCCACGCTCGGGCGCAATCGAAACGCGCTTGCCGCGCCCCACTTCCTTGGCGCGGGCATCTACCACCACCACAGCCCGCCCGAGGTCCGCTACCTCGCCTCGCGCAGCGAGTTCCTCACGAGCTACACGCCCTACCAGAGCGAGATCAGCCAAGGCATGCTGCAGGCCATCTTCGAGTTCCAGACCATGGTATGCGAGCTTACGGGCATGGACGCAGCAAACGCCTCCATGTACGACGGCGCTTCCGCGCTCGCCGAGGCCGCGCTCCTCTCCGCGCGCGCCACGGATCGGAACACGATCCTCCTGCCCCGCGCCCTCTTCTGGGAGAAGCGAAGCTGCATCGAGAACTACTGCCGAAGCTTCCCGCTTCGCATCGTGGAGTACGGCTACGACGCGCGAACGGGGGAGGCCGACCTCGCAGACCTCTCGGCCAAGCTCACAAGCGACGTGGCCGGCGTCGTCGTGGGCAGTCCCAACTTCTTTGGCCTCTTCGAGAGCCGAGGCCCGGAGATCGTGCAGCTTGCGCATGCGCGCGGCGCGCTTGCCCTCTTCGACGTGAACCCCATCTCTCTGGGCCTTCAGAAAGGACCGGGGGCCTACGGCGCCGACGTCGTGGTCGGCGAGGGCCAATGCCTGGGCCAGGACCCCGGCTTCGGGGGCCCCGGCTTGGGCCTCTTTGCCGTGCGCAAGGAGCACGTCCGCCGCATGCCCGGCCGCATCGTGGGCCAGACCGTCGACGCGCGCGGGGACCGCGCATTCTGCCTCACGCTGCAGACGCGCGAGCAGCACATCCGCCGCGACAAGGCGACGAGCAACATCTGCACGAACGAGGGCTTAAACGCGCTCTCGGCCGCGATCTACCTCGCCTGCGTCGGCGGCAAGGGACTCGCGCGCATCGCCAAGGTGAACGCCACGCGCGCCCGCGCCGTCGCCCGTCGCATCGCGCGGCTGCCGGGCTACCGCGCGCCCGCGTTCGAGGGGTTCCACTTCAACGAATTCGTCGTCCGGCACCCGCGCCCGGCCGCCGACGTGAACGAGCGCCTGAATCGGCAGGGCCTGCACGGCGGGCTTTCGCTCGCGCGGCAATTCCCCGAGCTTGCCGACGGCGCCGTCTACTGCGTGACCGAGACCACGACCGACGAGGCGATCGAGCGCCTCGTGGGCGCCCTCTCGGAGGTGCGAGCGTGAGCCCGTCCGAGGATGGGCGCGCCACCGCGCGAGGCGATCCGCGCGCCGGCGTGTACCATCAGGCGCAGTGGGGATACCGGTTGCTGTTCGAGCGCGAGGGCCTCTCGGAGGGCCTCGAGCTTCCCGAATTCCCGATCGAGGACGAGCTCGTGCCCGCCCACCTGGCGCGCGACGAGGTGCGCATCCCCAACCTTCCCCGCGCGCAGGTCGTGCGCCACTACGTGCGTCTCTCCCAACGCAACTTCGGCGTCGACACGGGAAGCTACCCGCTGGGAAGCTGCACGATGAAGTACAACCCGAAGCTCAACGAGGAGATCGCGGGCGCAAACGACGCGGCGCAGATGCACCCGCTTGCCCCCGAGGCCTTCTCCCAAGGCACGCTCCAGGCCCTCTACGAGCTCCAGACCATGCTGGCCGAGATCACCGGCATGAGCGCCGTGAGCCTCCAACCGGCCGCCGGCGCCCAGGGCGAGTTCGTGGGCATGCTCGTGGCCCGCGCGTACCACGAGAGCCGCGGCCAGGTGCGCGACGAGGTCATCGTGCCGGACTCGGCGCATGGAACGAATCCCGCAAGCGCCGCCATGGCGGGATTCAAGGTCGTCGAGATCCCAAGCGGCCGCGACGGCATGGTCGACCTTGCGGCGCTCGAGGCCGCGCTCTCCGAGCGCACGGCCGCGTTCATGCTCACGAACCCGAGCACGCTTGGCCTCTTCGAGGAGAACGTCGAGCGCATCGCCAAGATGGTGCACGCCAAGGGAGCGCTCCTGTACTACGACGGGGCGAACTTCAACGCCATCTGCGGCGTGACGACGCCCGGCGCCATGGGCTTTGACATCGTGCACTTGAACCTCCACAAGACCTTCAGCACGCCCCACGGCGGCGGCGGCCCCGGCGCCGGACCTGTGGGCGTGAAGGCGGCGCTCGCGCCGTTCCTTCCGGTTCCCCTCGTGGGCCGGCGCGGCGACGGGACCTACTTCCTCGAAGAGAACCGGCCCCAGTCGATCGGCAAGGTCCGATCCTTCCACGGCAACGTCGGCATTCTCCTGCGCGCGTGGGCCTACATCCTCTACCACGGCTCCGACGGCCTGCGCTACAACACCGAGAAGGCCGTCCTCAACGCGAACTACGTGAAGGAGCGCATCCTGGCTTCCGGGGTCTTCGACATGCCCTTCAAGCCGCTGCGGAAGCACGAGTTCGTCCTCTCGCTTGCGCGCCTCAAGCGGGAGCGCGGCGTGCGCTGCATGGACGTCGTGAAGCGCCTGCTCGACTTTGGGATCCACGCGCCGACCGTCTACTTCCCGCACATCGTGGAGGAGGCCATGATGATCGAGCCCACCGAGACCGAGAGCAAGGAGGAGCTCGACCTCCTGGCCGACACGCTTGTCGCCATCGCCGGGGAGGATCCCGCGCTCGTCAAGTCGGCCCCCCAC
>DATLFM010000108.1 GCA_035541015.1 Candidatus Thermoplasmatota archaeon | reverse complement strand
GGGGGAGGCGGCCGAAACCGCCTCCCCCCGTCCCGTGCCACCCGCCCAACCGCGTTGTGCGCGGTCGGATTCCGCGGACACTTAGGCCGCAACCTATATCATTTTTCCTCATCCTCCCGCCGCTTCGTGACGGGCGATCCTACGCGCTGGGGCAAGGTGGCGCACGTCGCGCGCTTGGATCTCTCCGAGCCGGAGACCAAACGGCTGGCCGCCGAGGCCGAGGCCATCCTTGCCCGCTTCGCCTCGGACCTTGCGGGCCACGGGGACGCCGCGCGCCCGCCGGAGCCGGCCGCCGGCGCGGACCTGCGCGAGGACGTCGTCGTCCCGTCGGGCGCCGCGGACGCCATCCGGCGCAACTTCCCGCGCGAGCGCAACGGGGTGGCGCTTGTCCCTCGCGGGCTCTAGCCGCGCGCTTGGGCAGACCGTGGCCTCGCTTCGCGGCGGCGAGTCGGTCGAGGACCGCGTGGCGCGCCTCGCGGAGGCGGCACGGCGCGATCCGCACAACGTGTACGTGTCGCTCGACGTGGAGGCGGCGATGGCGCGCGCCCGCGCGCTCGACCGCGGCCCGCGCGAGGGGCGGCTGTTCGGGCTTGTCGTGAGCGTGAAGGACAACCTCGCCGTGGCCGGGCAGCGCATGACCTGCGGCTCGCGCGTGCTCGAAACGTACGTCGCGCCCTACACGGCCACGGTGGTGGAGCGCCTGGAGCGCGAGGGCGCGGTCGTGCTCGGGAAGACGAACCTCGACGAGTTCGCCTGCGGCTCGAGCGGCGAGAACTCCGCCTTTGGCCCGACGAGGAACCCGCGCGATTCCTCGCGCGTGCCCGGCGGCAGCTCCAGCGGCGCGGGCGCAAGCGTGGCGGCCGGCCTTGCCGACCTTGCCGTGGGAAGCGACACGGGGGGAAGCGTCCGCTGCCCGGCGGCGTTCTGCGGCGCAAGCGCGCTCAAGCCCTCGTACGGCCTCGTTTCGCGGCACGGCCTGGCCGATTTGGCGATGAGCCTCGAATCGCCCGCCCCGATCGCGGCGTCGTCCGAGGGGCTCTCGCTGTTCCTGGACGTCGCCGCCGGGCCCGATCCGCGCGATCCCGTCACGAGGACGGCAGCTCCGGCGCGCGCCGAGGGCGACGTCGCGCGTCCGCGGTTCGCGCTCGTGCGGGAGATGTTCGTGGGCGTCGATGCGGACGTGGAGCGCCGCGTGCGCGAGGCCGCAAGCCGGCTTGCGCCCGAGGCGGTCGAGGTGTCGATCCCGGCGCTTTCGGAGGCGCTGGGATCCTACTATCTTCTGAACTACGCCGAGTTTGCAAGCGCCATGCAGCGCTACGACGGCTACCGGTACGGCGCGCGCCCGGGGCCCGACCGGGGGCTCGTCGAGACGACCATGGGAAACCGCGCCGTCTTCGGCCCGGAGGTGCGGCGCCGCATCGCCCTTGGGACGTACGTCACGATGAAGGAGCACCGCGACCGGTGGTACGGGCTTGCGCTTGCCGCGCGCGAGCGCGTCCGGCAGGGGTTCGAGCGGGCCTTCCGGGAGGCGGACCTCCTGCTCGCGCCGACGATGCCCTTCGCGGCGTTCCGGTTGGGGGAGCGCGTCGAAGATCCCCTCTCGATGTACGCGGCCGACGTGCTCACGGTGGCCGCCAACCTCGCCGGCATCCCCGCCGCCTCGACGCCCGTTCGAAGCCCGGGGCTGCCCGTGGGCCTGCAGGTCCTTGGACCGCGCGGCGCGGATCGGCGCGTCCTCTCGGCGCTGCGAACGTGGGAGGCGATGGCCTGAGCGTCTTGATCGGCCTCGAGGTGCACGCCTACCTCGCGACGGCCTCGAAGCTCTTCTGCCGCTGCCCGGCCGCGTTCCTCTCGGCCGTGCGGGCCAACGAGAACGTGTGCGAGGTCTGCACGGCGCAGCCCGGCGCAAAGCCCATGGCGCCCAACCAGGCGGCCGTCCGCGCCGCGCTTACGGCCGCGCGCCTGCTGCGATGCGAGGAGGCACCCGCGCTTCGCTTCCTTCGCAAGCACTACTTCTATCCCGATCTTCCGGCGAACTACCAGAGGACCTCGCTTCCGCTGGGCGAGCGTGGCGAGCTTTCGGGCGTGGCCGTGCGCGAGATCCATCTCGAGGAGGACCCGGGCACGTACGAGCTTCGCCGCGGCGAGGTGGACTGGAACCGCAGCGGCGCGCCGCTTGTCGAGATCGTCACGGAGCCCGTGCTCGGCTCGCCCGCCGCCGCCCGCGCGTGGATCGAGGAATTGCGTCTCGTGATGCAGTACGCCGGCCTCCTGGGGGCCGGTGGGCTCAAGGCCGACGCAAACGTGAGCGTCGAGGGCGGCGAGCGCGTCGAGGTGAAGAACGTCAACAGCGCCCACAACGTGCAGCTTGCGCTTGCCCACGAGATCGAGCGCCAGAGCGGGATCCTCGCCTCCGGGGGCCGCATCGATCGCGAGACGCGCCACTTCGACGAGGCGCGCGCCGTCACGGTCTTGCTTCGCGCCAAGGAGACGGCCGAGGACTACCGCTTCGTTCCCGATCCCGACCTTCCGCCCGTCGAACTCGCGCCGCAGTGGCAGGCGCTTCCGGCCCTCGAGCACCCGCACGAAATCCGTGCCCGCTGGACGCGCGACCTTGGCGTGACGGCCGAAGCGGCCAACGTCCTCCTCGCCGAGCGACCCCTCGCGCGGGCGCACGAGGAGCTCGCGCGCGCGGTCGATCCCAAGCTCGCCTTCGACTTCCTCGTCCGCGACGTGAAGGGCGAGCTCAACTACCGCTCGCTCGAATTCGCGGGGTCGCGGCTCACCGTCGAAGGCCTCGCTGCATTGCTGCGCGCGCTGTCGGAGGGATCGCTCACGCGGCAGGCCGCGCGCGAGTCGCTGCGCCGTTGGCTTGACGGCGCCGCGCTCGAGGATGCCCTCGGGGAGCGCTTGGGCGTCGTGGGCACGGACGAGGTCACGCGCGTCGTCGAGGAAGTGCTCGCGACGGAGGCCGACGCCGTGGCCAAGCTCCGGGCCGGAAAGTCCGGCACGCTGAACTTCCTCGTCGGGGAAGCCATGCGTCGTCTTGCCGGACGCGCCAAGCCCGACGCGGTGCGCGCGGAGATCGAGCGCAGGCTTCGCTGAGGCGAGTCGCGTCCGATTCCTTTATCCCTCGCAAGGGGTTCCCGCGGCGATGCGCCTTGTCGTCGCCATGACCGGGGCCTCCGGGCAGATCCTGGGCCAGCGCGTGCTGGAGGAGCTGGCGGCGCGGGGCGATTGCGAGGTGCACCTCGTGGTGACGCGCGGGGCGCAGCTTACGATCGAGCACGAGCTTCCGGCGGAACGACGCGAGCTTCCCGCCGCGCACCGGCATTCCGAGGGAGCGCTCGACGCGCCCATCGCAAGCTCGTCGTTCCTCACGGACGCGATGGTGGTCGTGCCCTGCAGCATGAAGACGCTTGCCGCCATCGCGCACGGGCTCTCCGACAACCTCGTCACGCGTGCGGCCGACATCCACCTTCGCACCAAGCGCCGCCTCGTCATCGTGCCCCGCGAGACGCCGCTTTCGGCCATGGGGATCGAGAACATGCTGCGCGTGGCCCAGGCCGGCGCGATCGTGCTTCCGCCCATGCTCTCCTACTACAACCGGCCGACGACGCTATCCGACGCCACGAACTTCGTGGTGGGCAAGATCCTCGACGCGTTGCAGATCGAGACGAAGGTGTATCGACGATGGGAATGACCGCGACCTGCCGTGCGCACCCGAACATCGCGCTCGTGAAGTACTGGGGCCGGCGCCCCGGCTCCCCGCCCGAGCTCAACCTCCCCGCGACGGGAAGCTTCAGCATGACCATGGGCGGCGTGCACACGACCACGACCGTCTCCGTCGAGCCCACGGGCGCCGACGTCGTGCTCATCGACGGCAAGCCCGCCGAGCGCCGGGCCTACGATCGCGTCGTCGCGCACCTCGACCGCATGCGCGCGTCGGCCAAGAGCCAACCCCACCTGCGCGTCGTCTCCCAGAACAACTTTCCGCAAGGCTCGGGATTGGCAAGCTCGGCTTCGGCCTTCGCCGCGCTCACGGTCGCGGCAAACGAGGTGCTGGGCTTGGGGCTTTCCGGCCGCGAGATGAGCGTCGTGGCGCGCCAGGGCTCCGGGAGCGCCGCGCGCAGCCTCTTTGGCGGCTGGGTGCTCTGGAACGCCGGAAGCGCAAGCGAGGGGTCCTACGCCGACCAGATCGAGCCGCCTTCCCACCTTCCGGTCGTGGATCTTGTGGCCCTCGTGAGCCGCGCGCACAAGAAGGTGGGAAGCGGCGAGGGGCACGGTCTGGCGGATACGAGCCCGCTGCACGCCGCGCGCGTGGCCTCCGTTGCGCCCGTGCTCGACGAGATGCTCGCCGCGCTTGCCCGGAAGGACCTCGCGCGCATGGGAGAGCTTGCCGAGCGGGACGCGCTGGCCATGCACGGCGTCATGATGACAAGCTCGCCAAGCCTCCTCTACTGGGAGCCCGGCACGGTCGAGATCCTGCACGCCGTGCGCGCGTGGCGCGCCGAGGGCCTCCGGTGCTGGTTCACGATCGACGCCGGCCCGAACGTGCACGTCCTTTGCCACGGGGACGACGCCCCGCGCGTGCAGGCGAAGATGCGCGCGCTCGGGTACGAAGGCGACCGTCTGCTCGCCTGCCCACCGGGGCCCGGGCCCACGCTGCTGCGCGAGCACCTCTCCGGGTGATCCCACGCCGCCGCATCGAGCCGTCATCTTCGACATGGACGGCGTGCTGTGCGAATCGAGCCTGCGACACGCGCGAGCGTACGTCGAGGTCCTTGCGCCGCGCGGGCTCCGGTTCCCCGTCGAGGAGATCCTGCTGCGCGAGGGGGGGAAGAGCGCCACCATCATCCGGGCGCTTTCGGAGAAGTACGGCGTTCCCATCCCCCAGGCCGACGTGGCGCCGCTTGCCCAAGCCAAGCAGGAGGCGTTCCGCGCGATGGGCAAGCCGCCGCTCTATCCGGCCGTGCCGCGCATGCTGGAGGCCGTCCGCGAGCGGGGCTACAAGACGGGCATCGCCACGGGGACCACGCGGCGCAACCTCGAATTCATGCTCGGCGACCTCCTGCAGGGGATCGACGCGCCCGTGACGATGGAGGATTGTCCGCAGGAAAAGCCCGATCCGGGACCTTACCTCGAGGCGGCCCGGCGGCTGGGCGTCTTGCCGCGCGCGTGCACGGTCGTCGAGAACGCGCCCAACGGCATCCGCGCGGGCAAGCGCGCGGGGATGCGCGTGATCGCGCTCTCCACCACGCTTCCGGAAGGCCTGCTGGGCGAGGCGGACGTCGTCTGCGCCAGCCACGAGGAAGCCCTTTTCTGGCTCTGAGGATTCGCAAGTCAAACGACAAAGTTCAAGGTCTAGGCCCGGGGTTCCCCGCCCGATGGACAGGGGGTTCAAGGCGGCGGCGTTGACGCTGCCGCTCCTGTGCGCGACCCTGGCGGGATGCGTCTTCAATCCCTTCGAGCCCGAGCCTCGCCCCACCATCACGGCCACGCTGGACGTGGACGCCTACGATTCCGACGGCGACGGCCGCACCGACGGCGTCGTGATCCTGCTGAACTCGGCCGGTCGCGTGGGAGAGCCCGGGCGCACGATTGCGCCCTTCGTGGGCCACGAGGTCGTGCTCACGCGAAACGGCGACGCCAACGTGACGGTGTTCCGCGACCCCGAGCGCCTCGTCCATCCCGGATCTGCAGGCGTGGGCTCGCTCGACATCCAGCAGCCCATCTACATCCTGGGCCTTCCCGGCAACAACCGGATCGTCGTCAACCTCTCCAAGAGCTACACGTACCAGGACCGGCCCTTCGAGGCGTACTTCCAGCGCGCGTTCAACGTGACCGTGGAGCAGTTCCGCGACACGGAGGTGGACGGAACCGTGCTCGTGCAGCCCTACCGCTCGGAGCCGGCCGGGCCGGAGGACGGCTTCCGGATCGAGATCCGCGGATCGTCCAAGGCGCCCTTCCCGCGATCCGAGATCACGGTCCGCATCAACGAGAACGTCCGCCAGGACCTCTACCGCGACGCCGCCCGCACCGAGCTCATCGCCGAGGGCGAGCAAATCTCAAACGGCGATCAGTTCTTCGTGCGCGGCCTCGTCCGCCAGGAGAACCGCATCGACGTCCGCATCCGCGACACGCTCAAGTTCGCCGACCGCGTCGATCTCCAGTAGCTTCCAAAAGCCTTAGGCCGCCCCATCCTGCTGCCCGGGCGTGCCCGCCGTCGCGATCGAAGGCGTACTTCTCGACGTCGAGCCGGCCGCGCCCCGCGGCGTCCACCTCTTCGTCCGAACGGCGGCGGGCGTCTGCGAGCTCTGGGACGAATCGTACCGGCCGAGCTTCCACGCCGTGGGCGAAGCCGACCTGCGGGCGCATCGCCTGGAGCTTGCCGGACTTGCGGTGCGCAACGGCGCGATCGTGGACTGCGAGGTCGTGACGCGGGTGGACGGGCGCCGGCCCCGCGCCGCGCTCCGCCTCTTGGTCGACCCGCCGGCCGCGCTTGCATCCGCAGCGGAGGCCGTGGTCGCGCGAGGGCTCGTCCCGCGGGACGCCGACCTTCCGCTTGCGCAACGGTACGTCCTCGATCGGGAGCTCGTCCCATGGCAGCGCGTGCGCGCGGAGGCGACCGGCGACGGCCGCGTGTCCGCGATTGCCGCGATGACCGGCCTGCCGCCCGCGTGGGCGGCGATGGCACTGGAGGTCGTTCCGCGCGAGGAGACGGCGACGCTCGATCCCTCGAGCGATCCCGTGGGCGCGATCCGCATCGGGCGGGAGGGCGAGGCCGAGCGCGTGCTCGCGGGAGACGACGAGCGGGCGATCCTGCAGTCGTTCGTGGCCCTTGTTCGCGACGTCGACCCGGACGTGCTTGTGACCTACGACGGCGACGCCACCGTGCTGCCGCACGTGCTTGCGCGGTGCGCGGCCGTGGGCGTGCGCCCGCTCCTTGGCGCGCAGGGCCGCGAGGCGATCTGGCGCCCGCCCGGTCGCCCGCGCCTGCCGGGACGGGCCCACGTCGACCTCCTGCGGCTCTCCGAGCGGGACCTGCCCGACGTGAAGCTGCCGACGGTGGAGAACGTCGCGGAAAGCCTCCGGGTCGGCGGGGAAGGCACGCGGCGGCTCCTGGCCATCGCGCGCGCGCTCGTGCCGTCGCAGATCGAGCTTGCGCAGACGCTGCGCCTTCCGCTCGACGAGGTGGCCCGCGCCGGCCGCGGCCGCCAGGTGGACGCCTACCTCGTCGCCGAGTCGCACCGTCGCGGCATCCTTCCGCCGGGCGAGGGGGACGAGCGCGCGCTCGAGGAGTACGAGGGCGGCTTTGTTCTCTCCCCGCCCAAGGGGCTTTTCGAGCGCGTGGTCGCGCTCGACTTCGCCAGCATGTATCCGAACCTCATGGTCCGGTTCAACGTGTCGCCCGAAACGTACCTTCCCACCGAGGAGCGCGCGGACGCGGAGCGCGTCCACGTCGCGCCGGAGGTGGGCCACCGGTTCCTTCGCGAGCCGCAGGGCTTCGTGCCGCGGGTCTTGGAGGAGCTCCTTGCCGCCCGTCGCGAGCTCCGCGGGCGCTTGGCGGCCGCACCCTCCGACGTCGGGGCCTGGCGTGCGCTTGACGCCCGGCAGAAGGCCGTGAAGGTCCTCACGAACGCCGTCTACGGGTACACGGGCTGGGGAGGCGCGCGCTGGTACCGGCGCGAGTGCGCGCAGGCCACGGCCGCCTGGGGACGCCATTTCATCAAGGAGGCGATCGCGCTTGCGCAAGAGCACGGGCTTTTGGTGCTGTACGGCGACACGGATTCGCTCTTCTTGCAGGACGACCCCGGCGTGGACGCGTTCGTGGACGCTGCCAACGCTCGCCTTCCTGTGCAGCTTGAGGTGCAGGATCGCTTCGAGAGCCTCCTCTTCACGGGCGCCAAGAAACGGTACGCCGGCCAAACGCGCGAGGGGGAGCTCGTGGTGCGCGGCTTCGAGGTGCGGCGCGGGGATTGGTGCTCCTACGCTCGCCGGGCGCAGGCGGAGGTGCTCGAAGCGCTCCTTTCCCGTCGGGACGCGGAGGCCGGGCTTGCGGCCGCCCGCGCGGCGATCGCGCGCCTGCGCGAGGGACGGGTTCCCCTGTCGGACCTTGTGATCCACAAGTCGCTCACGCAACGTCCGGGCGGATACAAGGCGAAGCCAGCGCACGCGGCGGCGCTCGAGCGCGCGCAGCGCGAGCGGCCGGGGCTTCGGGCGCCCGTCGGGACGAAGATCGGTTTCGTCGTCGTCGAGGGACAAGGTTCGTTGGCTTCGCGCGCGCGCCTCGCGCGTTTCCTTGCGGCCGACGAGCGCGCCGACCTTCGCTGGTATGAGGAAAAGCAGGTCGTGCCGGCGGTCGTGCGCGTTTTGGAGCCCTTTGGAAAGGGTCCGGACGACGTCCGGGTTGGCGGCCGGCAGCAGACGCTTGCCGACTGGTTTTGACCCCGGATCGGACGGCGTCCGGAGCCATCCGCTCCACAGGCCGGGGATGCGCCAGAATCTTTATGGCCGGCAAGGCGGAGACAAAGGGCATCATGTCGCCGCTTGACGTGCTTTCGTTCCATCAGCAGGCCGGCTACGAATTGTGGCTTCGCCTGCTTGCCGTCGAAGCGCGCCTGCTCGAGATCCGCCGGATGCTCGTGCGCGGCTCCGAGCCCGCGACGGTGCCATGGTCGGGCATTCCCGCGTTGCCGGCGCAGCCTCCCGGCGACGACGGCGACGAGTGGCTCAAGGCGTACCACTGAAGGACAGGGACAAAAAACGTTGGGGACCGGACCAACGTCCGGTCCCCGAAGTGGGCGGCGCTACCGACTCTCGCGAGCGTCTTGGCCCGGGCTCTTCTTGGGCACCGCGATCGTCAGGAGACCGTCGGCCACGTTTGTCGTCTTGGCCTTCGAGACCTCCGCGTCGTAGCCAAGCGCCACGAGACGCTGGAACGTCACCGCGCCGGTGCGCGTGCCGCGCTCGGTGCCAAGCAACGTTCCGGTCCGCTTCTCGTCGCGCGAGGGCACCTTCACGAGGAGGGTCCCCGGCGCCGGCCCCGGCGCAAGCTCGACGCGATCCTTGGTCGCTCCGGGGACCTCGAGGACGACCCGGTAGTCCGGGCCTTCGTCGACGATCTCCGCCGGCGGCGTCCGGACTCCTTCAGAGGAGGCGAAAGGAGCCCGTCCCCGGGACGGTGAGTCCCGGGGTCCACGGGGAGGCGCCGCTTACGCCCGGAAAGGGGCTTGCGGCCCCAAAGGGGCTCAAGGCCGAGAGGCGGCTGGCCTCCAGAAGGAGCTCGCGGGGATCGCGCGCGAAGGAGTTCGCCCACGGCGTCGAGGCGATCGAGCCGAGGTACGGGTTCGCGACAAAGGGGCTCGCCGAGGCGAACGGGCTCAGGCCCGAGAGGGGCGAGAAGGCCGACATGGGCGAGCCAAGCGTCCCGGGCGCGAACACGCCGGGCGCCCCGAAGGGCGTGGCGATCCGGGCGGCCAGCATGCGGCTCTGGATCTCCGACGCCGCGATGTGGGGCGCGAGGTGGGGGAACGCCTGGGCGATGCCGATCTTGAGCGCCTGCAGGCGGGTGTCCACGTCGTTCACGATCTGGACGGTGTCCTCGATGAGACGGTTGACGTTCGCGTCCGAGCCATAGCCGTAGCTGGGTGCCACATAGTTCTGCAACATTCGAATCACTCCCGATAACCACACCGTCCGAAGACTGGAATGTCCCCGGAAGGAGCAAGCCCACAATGCGCTTGGGGTTGAAAAGTGTTGGGCGGCAAGACGCGAATGCGTCGACGGCGCGAGGAACCGCCATCAACGTTTGCGTCGCGCGCGCGCACGGGCACGCCGCGTGTCGCAACAAAGCAAAAGATATTTCGGCGAACGACGGCATCGGCGAAACGGGGATAGGGATGCTCGCACGGGACGGCTTGTTGCGGGAGATCTACGAGTTGGAAGTCCGACTGCACGCCTTGCGGACGATCCTGTCGCGCTTGGGTGAGGCCGCCGCCCCGCCTGCGCCTCCGTCCGAGGTGGCCCCGCGCCACCCCGACGCCGAATGGCTTCGGGCCTACGCGTGACCGAGTCCTTCCAACGACGTGCCACACACCTTTATCCCCCGTCGGCCGGATGGTCGACGGAACGCCGAATGAACCGTACGCTCGTCGTTTTGACGATCGCGGCGTTGCTGATCCCCGCGGGTGGGACGGCCGGCCCCGCGGAATCCCCCGAGCCTGCGGCTCCCTGGTGGGCCACCACGCTTCTCGACCGCGACCGCGACGGTCTCGACGACGCCTTGTCGCACGCCGTCGGTCTCGTGCGCGTCCTCGTCCACTACCGCCACGCGCCGGGCGCCGACGATGTCGCCGCCCTCGCGCGGGAGGGCGCCGTCGTCCATTCCGTCTTCCGTTCGGTTCCCACCGTCTGGGCGACGCTCCCCGCGACCGCCCTTGCGGCCGTCTCGGGCCTGCCGGGCGTCGTTCTGGTCGAGCAGGACGCCCCGGTCCGTCCGACGCTCGACGAAACCCGGCCCTCCGTCCGCGCCGACGCCGCCGTGCGCGTGCACGGCATCATCGGGCGCGGCGTCGCCATCGCCGTCTTCGACGCGGGCTTTGAAGAGACGCACCGCGACTTCGCCGGGCGCGTGCTCGCATCGTTCGACGCCACGCTGCCGCAGGAGGTGGGCGGCGTTCTCGGATCGGGCGTGCCCGTCGTGCCGGAGTCCACCCGCGGCCACGGCACGCACGTGGCCGGCGTGGCCGCCGGCTCGGGCGCGGCAAGCGCCGGTCGGTACGCGGGCGTCGCGCCCGGCGCGGGGCTTGTCAACATCAAGGTGTTCGACGGCAACGACGAGGGATCCGTCGGCAACGTCCTGCGCGGCCTCGACTGGGTCGAGGCGCGAAAATCCGAGCTTGGCGTCCGCATCTTGCTGATGAGCCTGGGCGGCCGCGCCACGGACGGAACGGACGCGCTCTCCCGCGCGATCGACGCCGCGGCCGACCGTGGCCTCCTCACGGTCGCCTCGGCCGGAAACGGCGGCCCGGACGCGCACACCGTCGGCGTCCCCGGCGTGGCGCGGCGCGCGCTCACGGTCGGCGCCGTGCACAAGTCGCTTGCCATCGCCGACTTCTCGGCCCGAGGCCCGACCGTCGACGGCCGGGCCAAGCCCGACCTCGTGGCGCCGGGCGTGGACGTCACGGCGCCGTTGCCGTCGGCCGCAGCCGGCGGGGGCTCCTACGGGGCGCTTTCGGGGACGAGCATGAGCGCGCCCCACGTGGCCGGGGCGGCGGCGCTTCTGTTCGAGGCGCAGCCCGCGCTCTCGCCCTCGGCCGTGAAATGGATCCTCCTTGCATCGTCCCGCAATCTCGGTCCCGCGCACGACGCCTGGCATCCGGCGTACGGGTGGGGCTTCCTCGACGTGCTGACGGCCGTGTCCGCGGCCAAGAACGCCTCGGTCCTTGCCAAGCCGCCGCACGCCGGAAAGGCGCGGGCCGTTCCCGTCGACGACGGCGGCGAGCTCCTCGCGAGGTTTGGCTTCGAGACGGGGCCTTCGATGCGAAGCACGGCAGCCGAGCCGGCGCCGGCTGCGGCGATGGTCTTTGCCGCGGCGGCCGCGGTCGCGCTTTTCCGGCGCAGGCGCTAGCGTTCCTACAAGAAAGCTTTTGAACCCCCTCGCCTGACTCGGCCGAGGGTTTGCTTGAGGAAAGCCGCCGCCTGCGTTCTCGTCGCCCTCGCCCTGCTCCTCTCCGGGTGCGCGGCCCCGCCGCCGGAGGAGGCGCCCGAGGAGACGCTGGAACCCGCCGTCGAGGGGCCGGAGCCCGAGGAACCCGTGTCCGCGGACCCGCCTGCTCCCCCGGTCGCGCCGCCCCCGCCGCCGCGCGAGCCCGTCGTCGTCGTCGCGCACGTGGACACGGGCATCAACCCCTACCACGCCGCCTTCCGCGACGATTCGCCCCGGGCGCGGGAGCACCCGTGCACGTACATCGACGGTTACCCGTGCGACGTTCCCGCGCTGAACCTCACGCTGAACGCGAGTTCGTACGACGAGGCCCTCGCCTCCGACCGCGCCGTCTGGGAGAGCGTGCAGCCGCGCCAGCTCCACTGGATCCCCGGCACGAAGATCGTGGGCGCCATGCGGTGGTCCCCCGGCGGGACGAACTGCCCCGCCGTCGCTCCGATCCCTCCGGCAAGCATCCTCTCGCAAACGTGCGAGGATCTGCCCATCCTGGACGACCACGGCCACGGCACGATGACGGCCAGCCGCTCCGCCGCGGCGCTCCACTCGCTTGCCCCCGAGGCCCGCTTCGTCTCCATCGAGGGGCTTTCCGGGGCCGCAGTGCGCTGGATCGCCGACCAAGGCTGGATCGACGTGCAGACGAACTCGTGGGGATCGCTCCTGCCCCACCCGGTTCCCGACGCGCTTGGAGCCGGCATCGCCTCCGCGTTCGAATATGCGGCAAGCCGGATGGTCACGCTTGCGGCAAGCGGCAACGGGCTCGCGTTCTTCAACGGCTTTGCGACCTGGCCGACCTACCTTGCGGCGACGATGCCTCCCGGCGTCGTCATCGTGGGCGCGCACGACAACGGACGCGCGACCCTCTGGCACGGCCAGCCCGCGCACGTCGTTGCGGACGCCTACGCGGGCTGGACGGCGCTTTCGCGAAGCCTCGACGAGTACGCGTCCCACCCGATCTCCTGCTGCACGAGCGCCGCCTCGCCCTACGCGGCCGGAGGCGCCGCCGCCATCGTGCTCGAGGCGCGCCGCATCCTCGGCGACACGGGCGCGGGCGTCCGCGAAGGCGTCGTCGCCGCCGGACCTGCCGGACGCGTTCCCGACGGGCCGCTTGCCGACGGCGTCTTCACGCTCGACGAGTTCCGGCAGGTGTACTTCCGCACGGCACAATCGCGCCCCACCGCCACGGAAGACGACGGTCTTGCCCACTGGCTCTCCGAGCCGCGCGCGCCCGACCACACCGAGTACGGGCCGGGCGCCAACCCCTTCTGCCAAGGCTGCTGGACGACGCCCATCCCGTACGATTCCGTGCCCGCGAACGTCCCGCTCGTGCTCCTCCTGGGCTACGGCGGCATCAACGTGCACAGCCTCGCGACCGCGCGCGAGGTCCTCCACGGACGCGCGCCGCTGCCCGAGCGGTCCATGGAGGACGGGTTCTTCGCGCTCGATTCCACCCTTCGGGGGATCCTGCACGGCGGATGAAACCTTCGGGCACCTCGCGTCAAGCGCCGTGACCCCCGCCGCTCCTTCCCCGCTTGGAGGTGGGAACGCACTCGAATCGTCCCTCCGCGAGCCCGTGGCGCGCCATTTCCGCGCCATGGGCTACGCGGTCCTGCACGAGGTGCCGGTGAACGGCCGCTACGCCGACCTCTTGGCCGGCCGCGACGAGCAGCTCGTCGCCGTCGAGCTCAAGCTTGCCGACTGGAAGGAGGCGCTTGCGCAAGCCATGCACTACCAGCTCGCGGCGCAGCGAAGCTACGTCGCGCTCCCGCTCGCCAAGACGCATGCGCCGCTTCGCGCGCGCTCGCGGTTCGAGCGCCAAGGCGTGGGCGTCCTGGGCGTGGCGCCGGCCGGCGACGTGCGCCTGCTGCTCGACGCGCGCGAGAACGAGCGGCGGCTGCCGTTCCTCACGCACGGCGTCCTCGACGGCTGGTTCCGCGGGCGGCCGCTGCCGCGGCCCGGGCTTTCGAAGTAACATTCTTATCACAAAACTGGTTTCCGCGCCATATTGGCGCGCGATAGTGATGACTGGATGGTTTCGATTGTTCCCCATGTAGTTGTCGGAATCGTCGTCGTTTTGGCCATTATAGTCTCACACGGTATCCTATTTGGCCAGACAATACCGGGCCATGGCCTCAGTATGCGGCACGGTGATCGTCAGCTTGGCATTATGGACGATGGCGACGAAACTCGATTGGTTCCTGTGGATCGCCGTGAAGACGTGACGACATTTGTGGTAGGTCGATCACGTTCGCATGAAGTGGCGGGCGATTTTGGAGATGTTATCGTCTTCAAGCCCGACGGTCAAGACGTACCGTCTCTTGACCGTGTCCGAATGTATCATGATCCAGACGAGAGAGTTGGAGAAACTGAGCCGCGCAATTCGCTTGTGGCACATCGGGCAATGGTGTGGGTAGATTACAATCCTCAAACGGAAACGTTTGACGTTCCCGAACTAGGGCTATCCGACGTCGTTGTCATTCCATTCACCGGAGTTGGTTCCTACAATTTGACCTCTGGGGGTTATCAACGCGGTACGTCTCTGGTATTCCTTGTCGATATGGATGAGAGTGGTGCCATTCTCTATCCTGTAGGCAAGCACAGTGGCTTCCTGACGAAAGGGGATGGGAACGATTATTTCGATCAAGCGCTGGATGCTTCTTCGTTCACGCCAGTCATCTCAGAGATCGTGAAAGTCGAATGGATCGTAGGGAAGGTTGAATCCGTTGCGGACCGCGAAACAGTGCAACAGTTTTATCTCGCGGGGATCGGAATTTTCGCGGCAACTCAAATTGGGTCTGTTCTTACATTACGGTTGAAGGAGCGCCGGGCGCATTCGCGCCAATTGGAGCGCTTTCTAAGACGCTGAGATGTACGCTGGCCCCGCTCGCGGAAGACTCGAATCGCAGCACTTCCAAGCGTGTATACAAGGGTATACATTTGTATACACGCCTAGATCGCCACCCCCACGACACTTCCGATCCCGTACGTGACAAGCGCGGCGGCCGCGCCAAGGAGCGTCATCTCGAAGGCGCTGCGCGGGACCGAGATGCCGCTTACGACGGCGCGCGCTACGCCGGCCGTGGCAAGGCCTCCGATCGAAAGGACGGCGGCCACGGCAAGCCCCGCGACGGCCGCCTGGGGCGCGACGACGAGGAAGGGCGCCACGGCAAGCGCGGCGCCGGCGACGAAGGCCGCCATGACAAAGAGCATCGACCGGATGGGGCTGCGCTGGATCTCTTCCCCCATGCCGAACTCCTCGCGCATCATCGCTTCGAGGAACCGCTCCTTGTCGACCGTGAGCGTCTCCACGACGCGGTCCAGGAGGTCGCCTTCGAAGCCGCGCCCGGCCATGTACTCGCGGAGCTCGCGCGCCTCGATCTCGGGGTACTGCTCGATGTGGCGTCGTTCGCGCGCGCGCTCGGCCTCGTAGTACTCGGCCTGGGCCTTCGTGCTGATGTACTCGCCGATGCCCATCGAGAGCGCGCCGGCGGTGAGCGCGGCCAGGCCCGCGACGGCGATCTGGTCGGCAAGGAAAAGTCCGGATCCCACGAGGCCGGCCACGACGGCAAAGACGGATACGACGCCGTCGTTGAAGCCGAGCACGAGATCGCGGATGTAGTTGCGGAAGAGGGAATGCTCCTCGTGCTCGGCGGGCGCGCCGCGGGGCACGGGCGGAATCCCGTGCTCGCGCTTCATGCGCTCGGCCGTCTCGCGCTGGGCTCGCGTGGGCGGATCGGGGGCGGCCACGAGCCCGCAACGGCGGAAGGGCGCTTCAAGGCTGCCGTGGGCCGTTGGGGTACCGTTCGGGCGCAAGGAACGAAAGCGCGGGCGTCCGGACGTACCACGTGGCCTCGTCCTTGGCGCGGTCGCGGTTCTCCGCGTAGGCGACGTGGAGGGTTCCGTCGGGGCCAAGGTCGGCCTGCAGGAAGTCGAGAAGCGCGCGGTTCATGGGACCGTAGTGCACCGGCAGCGGGTCGGCCAAGGCGATCTGGAAGGCGGGTACGCCATCGGCGCCGTTCACGGTGGCGGCGGCGAACACGTGCCAGGCGGCGTCGGCGGAGACGGAGTTGGGCCCTCGCGCGTCGTCGAGCGTGCCGTACCAGGCCATGGCAAGCGTTCCGTCGCGGCCTGCGGCGGGCCAGGGGAGATGGTGCGTCCCCGTGGGGGGGCTCACGCGGTAGGGCCCGTGCCATGCGCCGTCGGGGTCGCGGCGCGCGGCGTACACGTGGTAGGGCTCCGCGTCCGTCGAGGAGCTCGACTGCCGCCAGTCGTAGACGACCCACACGCGCCCGGCTTCGTCGACGACGGGCGTGCCGCTGATGCCTTGGTGGACGTCGCCGAAGCGGTGGCCCGAGTTCGAGGGTTTGGGGATGGGCTCGCCAAGTCCCCAGGTCCGGCCGCCGTCGGCGCTTTCGTACAGCCGCATGCCGGCCTGCACCCAGAGGTGGTCGCGCTCGGGCCCCTGCCCGATCATGCCAAGCGGCGCGGGGAAGGAGTAGCGGTGCTCCCAGGTGCGTCCGCCGTCGGTGCTGTCGTAGAAGTACGTTTGTGTGCCGCCGTTGTAGAGGAAGAAGACGCGGTTCTCCTCGGCCGCGCGGATCCACGGCCGGTCGACGACGGGCATGCCGGGCAGGGCAACGGTCCAGCGGTGGTTGCCGTCCTTGTCCCACGATGCGACGTACGCCGTCGCAAGGGAGATGTCGAAGAGGTAGACGTTGCCGGCGTCGTCGATCGCGAAGTCGCCTTCGATGCCAAACGATTCCCGCAGGACGTCGCCCCGCAGCGGCGCGAAGGTCTTTCCGCCGTCGCGCGAGACCCAGACGGGCGGCGACTGGGCGATGCAGCAGGTTCCCGACGCGTAGATGGCGCCGTCGGCGGCGATCTCGACGACGGGCTCGGAGGCGCCGCAGTTGTAGGCGGCGCAGGTCATGGGCTGGTGCGCAAGGAACGCCTTCCCCAAGAGAACCGGCGCATGGAAGGAGAGGCCGGCGACTTCGGCGCCAAGGGATCCGGGCGGGCGGGGGGCGAGCTTCGCCACGGCGGGAAGGTCGGCCGCTTCGGATCGCCACGTTTCGTGCCCGGCCGCCGACACGGCGATCCATCGGGCAAGGGGAGGAAGCGTCGCGTGGTGCAGGACGCCGTCCGCGTCGGCCGACAGGATGGCAAGGAGCGCGTCCGACGCGCCGAAGGCCGCCACCGCCGCAAAGGCGAGGGGCTCATCGAACGCGTCGACGATCCGGGTCGTTCCCGAGGGGTCGATCGTGCGCGAGATCTGGACCGGCTCGTTTGGGGCAAGGCACCCGGCGAAGACGACGGAAACGACCGCGGCCACGGCCAAGGCGGCGGAGGATGGCCGCATGGGACGCGGCACCCGATCCAAAAGCATGAGCTTTATGGAGTTCACGTATGCGCCGCGCGCCCAGGAGCTCCAAAATCGAAACTTTCGGCGCTCGTTTCATAAGCCTTTTAGAACCGGCCGGCGCTCGACGCTTGCCTTTTCGGGCAGCTCTGGGTAGGGATGGAGGAAACGACCAACGGCAGCCAGCGCGTCCCAGGCGCAAACGGCGGGGACCGCGTCACGCCCGAGTTTCTCGGCCGCATCGTGGGCGACAGCGTCCTCTCGCTGCGTTTCCGCGCCCGCTACGGCGTCGACCTGTACGTCGGCGACATCCTTGTGGCCGAGGACGAGGAGAGCGGCCACCAATATCTTCTTCGCGTGCTCGACGTCCGGTTCGGATGCGAGGCCACGGCCGAGGACTGGATGGAGCGCACGGCCGGCACGATGCTGCGCCTCGAGACGGGCGACGGCCCCGCGCCGCTTGGCGACCGCGAGTGGCGCCTCTACAAGACGGGCGTGTGCGCCATCCTCGGCTACCTTCGCGACGGCACGTTCCTCAAGGCGAAGACGATTCCCGGCCACTTCGCGCGCGTGCGCCGTGCCGACGCGCGGGACTACGACTTCCTGCGCGAGTACGCAGGCGACCTCGAGGTGGGCTTCCTCCGAAGCGGCGAGGACGTCGTGCCCATTCCGGTGGGCATCGACGGCCAGAAGTCGTTCCCCTACCACGTGGGCGTCTTTGCGACGACGGGCATGGGCAAGAGCAACCTCATGAAGGTCCTGGCCGCAAGCGCGCTTGCCCGCGGACGCTACGGTCTCCTCATCCTCGATCCGCACGGCGAGTACTATGACGGCGCAAGCCCGCGGCGCAAGGGCCTCGTCCACCACCCGATGGCCAAGCGCAACCTCGTCGTCTACTCGCATCGCCCGCTCGCGGGCCCGCACCATTTCATTCGTCTGGCGGCGCAGGAGATCGACGCGCCCGACGTCATGAACATCTACGAGTTCTCGGGCCCGCAGCGGGAGCTCCTCTCCGCGGCGCGCCACCGCTACGGCAGGGACTGGCTCCTTGCGATCCGCGACAAGAGCGCGGAGGAGATGCGCGCCGACTTCGGCGGCCAGTTCCACGAGGGGACGGTGCAGGTCATCAAGCGCCGCATCGAGCGCATCTTCCGCAACCAGCTCGTGCACGGCGACGGCACGGTGACGGTGACGGGCGCCATCGTCGAGCAGCTGCGGGACGGCAAGACCGTCCTCGTGGACACGGGCGGCCTGTTCGAGACCGAGGAGCTGCTCGTCGCCACCGTGCTCGCGCGCGCCGTCTTCGAGCGCAACAAGGACGCCTTCGGAACGCCCGAGTTCGAGTCCTTCGCGCCCGTCCTCGTGACGCTCGAGGAGGCGCAGCGCGTGCTCGGAAAGGGGGCGACGGCCAGCGCCAACGTCTTCGCGCAGATCGCGCGCGAAGGCCGCAAGTTCAAGACGGGCCTGTGCGCCATCACCCAGCAGCCCAAGCTTCTGGACACCGAGGTCGCCTCGCAGTTCAATACGCTCTTCATCCTCGGCCTTGCCGACGCGCGCGACCGCGAGATCCTGCGCGAGTCGGCCAAGCAAGACGTCTCGAGGCTCGAGAACGAGATCCAGACGCTCATGCCCGGCGAGGCGCTCGTGACGAGCCCCTACGCGCCCTTTGCCGTTCCCCTCACGGTCCACCTGTACGAGGAACACCTCGCGCGCGCGGCGCGCCTTGCGCCCGCGCCCGTTCCGGCGGCCGCGCCGGCGGGGAAGGACTTCTATTGACGATCCGGAGGATGGGGATGCCACGCAACGGGACGCACGCGGGACGGAACGGCGCGACGACGGAACGGGGGGGTCTGGCGTGAGGCTGCTTCACGTCTCGGACACCCACCTCGGCTACGCGGCGTACGGCCGCGTCAACGAGCGAGGGCTCAACCAGCGCGAGGAGGATGTCTTTCGCGCCTTTGCGCGCGTGGTCGACGCGGCGCTCGAGCTTTCGCCCGACGTGGTCTTGCACTCGGGCGACCTGTTCGACTCGGTGCGCCCCACCAACCGCGCGGTCACCTTCGCCGTGGAGCAGATCCTGCGGCTCTCGCAGAAAGGGATCCCGTTTGTCGTCATCTCGGGCAACCACGAGACGCCGAAGCTCCGGGAGACGGGCTCGGTGTTCCGATTCCTCGAGTTCTTCCCGAACGTGCACCCCGTCTACAAGGGCGCCTACGAGCGCTTGGACGTGGGCGACCTTGCGATCCACTGCGTGCCGCATTGCGCCAACCAGGACGAGCTTCTCGCGGAGCTTTCCTTCGCCAAGCCCGACGGGCGGCGCACGAACGTGCTCGCCGCGCACGCGGGCGTCCTTGGCGTGGAAGCCTTCAAGATGGGCGAGTTCAACGAGCAGATCCTTCCCGCAAGCGCCCTCTCGCCCGCCTTCGACTACGTCGCCCTCGGGCACTACCACGGAAACGCGCAGGTCGCCGACAACGCCTGGTACGCGGGTTCGACCGAGCGCACGAGCTTTGCCGAGGCGGGCCAGGAGAAGGGCTACAACCTCGTCGACTTCGAATCCGAGACGGTCGCGTTCCACAAGATCCCCGCTCGCCCCATGGTCGATCTTGCGCCGATCGACTGCGCGGGCCTGGGCGACGCGGAGGTCCAGTCGCGCATCGTGGAGGCGGTCGAGGGCTGCGACCCGGCGGGCAAGATCGTCCGACTCCGCGTCCGCAACCTGCCCTCGCACGTGCACGCGGCGCTCGACTTCGCGCGCATCCGCCGCGCGGCGGCCTCCGCGCTCCACTTCCAGGCGCACTACGAGAGGACCCACGAGGCCGCCGGCGGCGATCCGCAAGCGGCTCCGATCGGTCCGCTTGCCGAGGAGTTCGACCGCTTCGTCGCCGCGGTCCCCCTCGCGGGCCTGGAGCGCGAGCGCATCCTCGCGCGCGCGAAGGCCGCGCTTGCGGGGGTGAGCCCGTGAGGCTCGTCGCGCTGCGCCTCGAGAACTTCCGCCGCTTCAAGGACGCCCACATCGAGTTCCCCGACGGTCTCGTCGGCCTCGTGGGTCCCAACGGGGCGGGCAAGTCCTCGATCCTCGAGGCCGTGGGCTGGGCGCTCTTTGGCAACGGCGCCAGCCGCACGACGAAGGACCTCCTTCCCCGGCGGGGCAGCGAGGGCGAGCCGTGCCGCGTCACGCTCACCTTCGAGCTCTCCGGCCAGGAGTACGTGGTCGTCCGCGAGCTTCAGGGCAAGTCGCTTTCGCCCTCGGCCTCCGTGACGGTCGCCGGAAGCCTCGTCGTGAGCCCGGGCGCCAACAGCGCCCAGGAGGCGACCGATCATCTCGCGCGCGTGCTGCACATGGACGAGGAGGCCTTCTTCACCTCGCTCGTCGCGCGGCAGAAGGATCTCGCCGCGCTCACGGACCTCACGCCCGGCCGGCGCAAGGAGGTCGTCATGCGGATGCTCGGCGTGGACGCCATCGACGATGCGATCCGGATCGTGCGCGACCGCAAGCGCGAGGAGCGCGCTCGCCTGGACGCCCTCTCGGCCGGCGCGCGCGACGTCGCCGCGCTGCGGCTCTCGCTCGCGCAAGCCCGCTCGGACGAGGAGGCCGTAAGCTCGGACGCGCGGGCGCTGGAGCAAGAGGTCTCCGCAATCGCCGCCTCCCTGCAGGAGGCGAAGGCCCGGCGCGACGACCTCGGCCGCCGGCGGGAGGAGTTCGAGCTCCACAGCTCGCGTCTCGAGCGGCGGCGCGAGCGCGTCGCGCTCATGGACAAGGAGCTCGAAAAACGCCACCACGAGCTGTCCGAGCTCGGCAGCGCCGAGGAGCGCCTCCGGGAGCTTTCCACGAGCGAGGAGGAGTACCACCGGACGCGCAAGGACGTCGAGGCGCTCGAGCGCGTGCGCGACCGCCACCGCGACGCGAACCTGCGCCGGCGCGAGGTCGAGCACCTGGCCGCCGAGGCCCAGCGCCTGCGGGCCACCGCCGACGAGAAGCGGCAGACGCTGGCCCGGCGCGCGCACGTGCGCGAGGAGATGGCGCACCTGTCGGGGCGGCGGGTCGAGCTTCTCTCCCGCGTGCGCGAGATGACGCGCGACCTGCACGGCGCAGGCATCGAGGTCGAGCAGGGCAACGCTCGCCTCACCGACGTGCAGGCGCGGCGCGAGCACCTGGCCTCCTTCGGGCCCGAGTCGCCCTGCCCCACCTGCGAGCGCGAGCTTGGCGACTGCCAGCCGGCGCTTCTGGCCAAGTACGACGCCGAGGTTCTCGACCTCGAGGACCGCATCGCGCGCGCCTGGGAGCGGAAGCGCACGGGCGAGCGGCAGCTTGCCGAAGTCGAAGCGGAGCTTCGCCAGATCGACGGGCGACTGGGAGAGCTTGCGGCCGAGGTCGAGGCCCTGGGCCGGCTGGAGACCGAGGTCGAGCACTACCTCAAGCGGCAGGACGAGGTGCAGGAGCGCATCGGCCACTACGAGAAGGCCATCGCCGAGGCCACGCGCGACCCCTTCGACGAGTCCACCTTCACTCGAATGAAGGGCTCGCTCGTCCAGCTCGAAGCGCTTCACGAGACGGCCATCCGCCTGCGCGGCGAGATGGCGCGGCGGGCGCAGCTCTCCGAGGAGATCTCGCTCCTCTCGGGCGACCTCGACATCATCCGCGAGGACCTGCGCCTGATGGAGGAGCGGCTGGAGGGCCTCCATTACGACCGGGGCGCCTACGAATCCGCCGTCCAGGCGTGCGAGCGCGCGCAGGACGAGCTCCACGCGAAGACGCTCCTCCTCGAGCGCCGGCACGGCGAGGTGACGCGCTTGGGGGCCGACCGGGCGCGCCTTGAACAGGAGGTCGACGAGCAGACGCAGCTGACCGCGCGCATCGAGGCCGCGCGCACGGAGCTGCTCCATCTCGAGCGCCTCGCGGGCGACCGCGACGCCGGCCTACTCCCGGACTTCAAGGACCACGTTGTCGGCCGCATCCGCCCGGCGCTTGCGCACAACGCGAGCGAGATCTTCCGGCTCCTCACCGAGGGGCGGTACGCCGGGCTCGAGGTGACCGAGGACTACGACCTGCGGGTCGTGGAGGATGGCGTCGCGTACGATCTCGCGCGCGCAAGCGGCGGCGAGGCCGACCTCGCCAACCTCGCGCTTCGCGTCGCCATCGGCGAGGTGGTGGCCGAGCGCTCCGGCGCGCCCATGCAGTTCCTCGCCCTCGACGAGGTCTTCGGCTCGCAGGACGAGGTGCGCAAGCAATCCGTCCTGCGGACGTTGCATGGCCTCTCGGGCCGCTTCCGTCAGATCCTGGTCGTGACCCACGTGGACGAGGTGAAGGAGAACGTCGACCACGCCGTCGCCGTCGTCCCGCGGCCCGAGGGCTGGAGCGAGATCGCGGCGCCCTGATCCAATCTCGGTTCACCGCTCTTGGGGCAGGCCGACCTCGGCCAGGAGCACGTTCACGAGCCGGCTGCCGTCGCCGGCTGCACGAAGGTCGGGAAACGGCGTGAACGACCGCGTGCCGGCCGTGGCCACCTGGATGTAGTCTCCGAGGAAGTTGATGCGCCGCGGTTGCCCCGTGAGAGGATCCGTGTCCTGGTCCGCCAAAGGATCGCTCGCCTCGTCGCTGGCCGGGGCTTGCCCGAAGGTCGCCCCGCCGTCCGTCGAGATGCCCGCGTACGCGCGGTACTTCGTGTTGGCGGGGTCGTCGCGGCGGTCGAGCCACACGACGTGGACCCGTCCGGCGGAATCGACGGCCACGTTGGGCATCCATTGGTCCGTGCGCGTGTCGTCGTCGTTCACGCGGGAGGGCTCGCTCCACGTGGCGCCTCCGTCGCGGCTCACGGTGATCTTCACGTCCGCGTGCTCCTCGGCCGGGTTCCAGTCGTTGTAGACGACGTACAGCGAGCCGGCGAAGGGTCCGTCGGTCGTGTCGATCGCCAAGCCCGGCAGCGTGGAGGTCCGGAAGAACGCGTTGGGAAGCGGGGAAGGCATGGGGTGGTAGGGGCCAAAGCGCGAGGGCTTCGTGAACGTCTCGCCCCGATCGGTGCTCACGACAAACGCGAGGCTTCCCGGCTGCTTCTCGACGTCGGGGCGCTCGTCGGGGTCGTCCGCGTTCCAGACGATGTACAAGGTGCCCTTCGCGTCGGTCGCCGGGACGGCGCCCTGGTTGCTTTTGCCCTCCGAGATCTCCTTGGGCTCGCTCCAGGTCCTGCCGCCGTCGCCGCTTCGCGAGAAGTAGATCACGCCCTTGGAGAGCGGGTCCGGCGCAAGGCCCGGGGCCATCACGGTCGTCGGGAGGAACGAGTAGATCGTCCAGACGACGTACAGGTTGTTCGAGACCGGGTCGTAGTGGAGCCAGTTCTTGTCGTTGAAGACGACGGTCGAGACGCCGGCGCTCACGATCGAAAGCTCGCTCCAGGTCTTGCCCTTGTCCGTGCTCTTCAGGACGAAGATCTGCACGTTGTACGGATCGGGGCACGGGACCGGCGCAAGCGCGCACGGGTGCACGCCCGCGACGGGCACGCGCGGGATGCGATGGAACGCGATGCCGGAGTAGTAGACGTCGCCGTTGGCGTCGAAGGCGAGCACCGCGTCGCCGCAGAAGTCGAAGCCCCAGAGGCCCGCGCCCGGGCGCGTGTCGCCGGGGTAGCCCGGGAGAAGATCGGCCTGCCAGGTGCGGCCGCCGTCCGCGGACGTGTATACGCCGCACCACGAGCCGCCCAGCGGCTGCGAGTAGTCGTTGGCGCCGGCGACCATGTTCGACGGATTCGTGGGGTCGATGGCGATGGAGGGCTCGTTCGTGTTGGCCCTGCCGCCCGAGACGAGCGGGTTGCAGGCGACCTCGCACCGCAGCGCGGGCAGCGCAAGCGGCGGCAGGAGGCTTGCGGGATCGACCCCGTCGTCGGCGGGCGCAAGGCACCCGGCCAACGGGACGGCGGCCAGCATGCCTAGCACGATCCACGACCAAGCCTTCGTCACGACCAAGCCTCCGGCCCCCCGTAGGCGGCAGCCCTTGTAAGCCTTTTTGTCGTCCCGTGCGCCGCGCGTCGCCGTTTCCTGCGCATATGCGCAGGAAGAAGCGCCGTCGCGCGGCCCCTACGTCTGCGGCGCTCGTGGAATCCCTCGCTGCGCTCGGATTCCCCCGCGCCTCGACGCAGGTGCGGCCTACGTCTGCGGCGCCACGACCTTCTCCGCGAAGATCGTGGTGCCCATGACGCGCGTGATCTTGACCTTGCAGCGCTCGCCGCGCGCGGCGCCCTTGATGAACAGGATGTAGTTGCCCATGTGCGCGACGCCGTCGCCCTGCTTGCCCTGGCCCGTCACGTCCACCTCGACCTCCTCGCCTTCCTTGGGGCCGGCCGGACGTACCGCGGCGGCGGACTTCGGTCGCGCCTTGATCGGCCGGTGGCCGCCGCAGGCTTCGCAGCGGAGGATCATGATGCGGTGATCCTTCTCGAAGTGGGTGTCGGGCGCGCCGCATTCGTCGCAGATGACGTACGTCGTGATGTAGCTCTGGATGGCGTCCTTCACCTGCTTGGTCGGCACGAGGCCTTGGAGCGTGAGGCGGCCGTTCTCGTACGACCCCGCGCGGCCAAGCTCGCCCAGGATCGTCTTCACCATGTGGTCGGGCTCGCGGCGGATGGCCGAGAGGATGCGGTCGAGGTTGCGCACCTGCGTGGTGCGTCCCTCCTGCGCGACGTCGGCCTCGGGAACCTGGAAGCGGCTCTTCTCGGCCACGAGGCTCGAGGGAAGCTTCGCCCGGGCCTTCGACAGCAGCGCGCGGTAGGGATCCTCGGCGGGCATGGACGCTTTGCAACCGAGCCCCTACGGATGTACCTTTCGGGCGCGCGTCCCGCAAGGCTCAAGCCGGCGGAGGGCCGATCGTTTCGCATGGTCCGCCTTCCGGCGACGCGGCGCGCGCGCAAGGAGGAGATCGAGCAGCAGGCGCGCATCCGCGCGAGCGAGCCCAAGGCGGCGTACTTCGCCAAGCGGCGCAAGGATTGGGATCGAGAGACGCGCTAGCTCCCGTCGGGACGCCGCGCGCCGTCCGGCCGCCGTTCCGGCTCTCCCGCCGGCTCCCCCGATTCGGCGGGAGGCGACGGCGCCGCGGGCGCGACCGTTTCAAACGGCAGCGCCGCCGGGCGCTCGAGCTCTTGGAGGAGCTCGCGAATCTCGCGCTCCTCGCGGCGACGCCGTCGGATCAAGAGTCCGACGGCCAAGGCCACGAGGGCCAGGACCGCAAGGACGGCCTCCGGAAGGCCGGGCAGGATGCGGGAGGTCCCCTGGTCCACGGAGACGACGCTTCGGTGCGCGCTCACGAGGCCGACGGATCGCGGAGCGTCGTCCGGGCGAACGGCGTTGTCCTTGAGGATCGCCTGGATCCGCGCGACCTTCTGGGTGTGGTCGCCCGTGGCGGCCTTCTGCCGAAGCGCCGGGTTGGCCTCCATCATGAGCGCGACGATGCCCGTGACGACCGGCGCGGCCATGCTGGTCCCCGCCATGCCGACGTACCCGTCCTGCGCGAAGTCGAACGTGTCGAGGCCGCGCGGGTAGGCGCTCACGATGACGCCGGGCGCCAGAAGGTCGAGGTCTGCGCCGTGGTTGCTGAAGTCCGTTCGGACGTTGTCCTTGTCGGCCGCCGCCACGGTGATGACCTCCGGAATGTCGCCGGGCTCCGAGACGCGCGGCTGGCCGTCGTTGCCGCTGGAAACCACGATGACGACGCCCTTTCGGATGGCGTCCAGGATCGCCGCGCGCGTCTCGCTGCCGACGCGAACGGCCGGGAGGGAGCCCGCGGGGCCTTACTTGGGCTCTTCGATCCCGATGGAGAGGTTGATCACGTCGGCGCCGTCGGAGAGGTCGCCGTCGCCGTTTGGATCCACGGCCCAGCGGATGGCGTTGGCCACGACGGGGTCGTCCCCCTCGCCCTTGTGGTTCATCGCCTTGGCGACCACGAGCTTGGCCTCGGGCGCGATGCCGCGCGCGCCCGTGAGCCA